>CAIQPA010000519.1 GCA_903873545.1 uncultured delta proteobacterium | reverse complement strand
GGCACCTCGCCGTAGCGCCAGAGCACCGTCGCAAGATCGTTCACGCTGAGCCGCTCGATCAGCTCGCGCGCTGTCTCGCCCTCGCTGCCCATACGCATGTCGAGCGGGCCGGGCCTGCCATAGGAGAAGCCCCGCTCCGCACGGTCGATCTGCTCCGAAGAGACACCGATGTCGGCGATGAGGCCATCGACCCGGTAGCGGCCCCGCACGAGGCGTCCGTACTGGCGCTCCTGAACCACCTCGTCCACCTGCGAGAAGCGCGACCTGACAACGATGGCGCGGTCGCCTGCGGCAGCCTCGAGGCGGGCCGTGGCAGCTGCAATGGCGGCATCGTCGCGATCGAGTCCGAGCAGTCGGGCCTGGTCGCCGGCGCGCTCCAGAATGGCCATCGCATGGCCTGCGCCGCCCAGCGTGCAGTCCACCCAATATCGCTCGCCATCCCGTCCCGTCAGGCCCAACACTTCGTCGAGCAGAACAGGCCGGTGGGAGAAGGTGCCCCCTGATTCCGTCATGATCCTTCACCGCTCCCGGTAGAAGGAGAGGCTGGCGCTACAGGGGCGATGGCAGCAGGACCTGGCGGGGGGCCGTAGCTCGCAAGCACACCGCGCGCCGTCGGCGCATGCACCGCCATCGCCTCACGGTAGATCTTCGGATTCCAGATCTCGATGCAGTCGAGCAGCCCCTTCCACATCACCTCGCGCTCCAGGCGGGCCGGCTCGCGGATCTCGGCAACCAGCAGCACGCGCCCCGCTCCATCGGGCGTAATCTCGCGCGCGTCGCCGTAGAGGGCGCGTACAAGCCAACTCTCGTTGCGGCCGCGCTCAAAGGCGCTCTCGTTCGCCAGCGCCTGCTCAAACTGCGCCACCTTCCGCTCGAAGACAGGCAGCGGGTAGGCCCGCAGACAGCCGTCATCGAACCAGGGCACAAGCATCAGCGTCGGAGGAGCGCCCACCAGGCCGTTGGCCTCGTAGATCTTCTGAACGGCGTCGCGAAAACGGGTCGGAAAGGCCGTGCGGCCCTTGTCGTCCATCGTCGTCTGTTCGGTGCCGTAGAGCCGCATCAAAAGCCTCTGCAGGTGGGGATCCACAAAATCCCACTGGCCGCCACTTATCCTCTGCTTTCCGGCAGGTTGTCAATCACGATCCAACCTCTCCCCGGATCGGTCGAAACCAACCAATCCACAACAAGTTGCAACTCCTTCTCAACGCCAAGAGTCCGAAAAGTGGCCGCTTTCAACCGCACTCTCCACACGGCCTGCCCGGCTGGGGAGAACTGTGGAGAGCCTGTGGAACTGCGGGAGAAGTGCACAGAACCTGCATAAACTTCAAGGGATTGGACGAGGCACCGCACGGAAGATCGCGGAGTGGCAAAAAGTGGATCTCCAGCCCACCTTCTGCCTGTTCACCGGAAATCGCGCAGGCACCGGCCGATCTTTTCGCCCCCTGCTGGCTGGATACCGCAGCCAAAAACGACCCGGGCCGCCCAGCCACCTCCTGCGAGGCGGCCGGACGGCCCGACGAAACGGTCCTGGCGGCCCGCGCTAGTACTGCGCCGTCACCCGGAAGAAGACACCACTGCTGTCGCGGTCGAAGTCGCCCAGCTCATCCTCGGCGAACTTGGTGAAGTTGTAGCCCAAACCGAGCCGCACATAGGTGGCGATGATGTAGTTGAGCTCAAGCAGGGTCCCCTGCTGCCAGTCCTTCGTCAGGCTCTGATGGAGGAGTCGGTACTCTACGCCCGCGTCCCACTTCTCCACGATGTGGTAGTTGAGCCGGTTCACCCAGAGCGTCATCGTGTTGTCGGCCTCAGGCAGGTCTTCCACCTCGAGGTGGATGTTCCGGAAGGCCACCTTCTCCACGAGCTGCAGGTTCCACGGAAGCTCGAGGATAGGCGAGATGCTGAAGACATGGCTGGACTCGCGCGACTGCCTGCCGAGCTCGAGGCCGTAGGGCGCGATCTCGTCGAGGTAGGTGTAGCGGAAGAGCAGGTTGAGCCAGTCGGTGTCGACGGGGCGGTAGGCAGCGCCGATGCCCGTCTCCACATCGCGTGACTCCTCCAGTTTGAGCGTCGTGTTCTCGGTGGTGACCAGGTCGAAGCGGCCGAAGAGCGTCCAATCCTGGTCAAGCTTGTAGGTCGCCGTGTTCATAAGCGTGAGCTGCTGGCGATCGCCGAGCGCGGAGACCGCGTCGCGGCAGTTGGAGGGGTTGCTCCCGGTGGCGGTCGCGAGGCAGGGCGTGGCGCCCGTGTAGCCCAGCGAAGCGCTCTCGAGGCGGAGCTCGGCGAGGCCGTTGAGCGTGAGCTCTTCGCCCTTCTTCCACTGCCAGCCGATGCTGCCGGCGTCGCGGGTATGGTCGCTCTCGTTGGCGCGACCGATGAGGGTCTGGCTCCGCTCGTAGGCGAGGTCGAGCGAGAGGCCGTCGGTGACCTTCCAGGTGCGGCCAAGGCCGACGAGCGCCGACTGCCGGTCGACGCCGATACCGCCGTTGTTCTGGATCTCGGTGTAGGCGCGGCCGCCGGCATCTTCGCCGAACTTCTGCTCGCCACCGACGACGGTGCTGGTCGCAGCGCCGTGGTTGTCGCGGTAGTTGGTCATGCGCTGCTGCACATAGACCTCGGTGTTGTCGTCGGTCTCGGTGCGGAGGCCGAGCGAGGTGGCGTTTTCGCCCGAGTAGCGGAAGCGCTCGGTGGCCGAGATCTCGGTCGAATCGGTGAGCTGGTAGCCGGCCGAAAGGGTCGAGATGAAGCGGTCGTCGACGCGGGTCTCGGTGGAGAGGTCGGCGCCGCGGATGAGGCGGGTGTCGTCGCCGGCGACGATG
>CAIQPA010000518.1 GCA_903873545.1 uncultured delta proteobacterium | reverse complement strand
GCGCTCCGCCTCGAAGCCGGCGTGCCCGCTACCGCGCTCACCGTGAACGGCCTCAAGGTCGAGCGGATGAACAACACCGCCGTCAACCTCGGCACCATCGCCGCCTCGGGCATCTATCTGCTGAATGGCCTCGACGTGACCTGCAACGCAGCGGCGACACAGTATGGCGTACAGGTCGCCTCAAGCACACCGGGGTCGCTGACGGTCGATAACAGCCGATTCAAGGACTGCTACGCTGGGATCAATCAGTCAGCGACCAATCTAACAGTAGACCACAGCATCTTCACCGGCGGTCGCTACGGCATCTACTTCTACACGAGCTACTACGGCACCATCACCACCAACGTCAGCTACAGCACCTTCTACAACGTGGGGACCACCTCCTCCGAGGGCGCTGTAGGCGGCTATCGGTATGCCTCGACCGGCTACAACGCCAACCTCTACATGGGCGACTCGCTCTTCGGCGCGAGCCAGAACGTCTTCCGCGACCTCGGCTCCTCCAGCTATCTGACCAACTTCTCCTCCTTCAATCGCAACGTGGTCTGGTCCACCGCCTTCTCGCAGTCGGCCAGCTTCTCCACCTTCCTTCGCTACAACGCGCTGCTGAAGGACCCCGCAAACGGCGACTTCACCCCCACGGAGCGGAGCCCGGCCCGCTACTACTTCCCCGCCGACCCGACCAAGACCGTCGGCGCGGTGCCCTATGCCGGCGACCCCACCGGCGCAGGCCTAAATGGCTTCTGGTACACCAACCAGATCTTCGCGCCCGGCTCTGTCACCGATGCGAGCGGCGACGTGGTCATCACCGCCGGCGCTACCCTCACCTTCCAGCCCAACTCGCGCATCCGCTTCGCCACCACCGACTCCATGGCCGGCGGTCTCGACACCACCAAGGCGGAGCTCCGCGTCGAAGGCACGCTTGAGCTCGACGGCACCAACACCAACAAGGTCTCGGTCACCTCGGCCGCCGCCACGCCCGCCCGCGGCGACTGGTACGGCATCGTCATCCCCTCCAACGCGCTGGCCTTCAACGTCGGCCAGGTCGACATCGCCTACGCCAAGCGGGGCGTCTCGCTCTACGCCAACGACCACGCCGTCGTCGGCTGCACCATCCACGACAGCTCCGAGTATGGCGTCTACGTCGAGGGCGGAACGCCGAGCGTCGAAGACTCCGACCTCTACAGCAACCAGGTGGGGCTCTTCATCACCTCGCCGAGCACGCCCGCGAGCGTCGATGTGCTCGACACCACCGTCTCGCGGAGCACCGCGCAGGGCGCCTACATCAACAACTCCACGCTCAACTGGATTGGCGGCGAGATCTACGACAACGGCAACGACGCCATCTATGGCTACAGCTCCTACTACGGCTCCGTCTACCTCGCGCTCGACAGCGTCACCATCGCCAACAACGCGGGCGACGGCATCGACGTCTATCGCTACGCCTCCAGCGGCTACAACTTCTACACCAGCGTCTACGAGGTCGCGATCACCAACAATGGCGGAGCCGCCTACCGCGACAGCGGCAGCTCAAGCTACCCCGTCTCCATGTCCTGCTCCTACTCCGACCTCTGGGGCAACACGGGCGGAAACAGCAGCTACGCCACCACCGGCACCTGCTTCTCCTACAATCCGCTCTACGCCGACATCACCAACCGCGACTACACCCCGACCAAGTATTCGCCGCTCCGCAAGCTTGGCTATGCGGGCACCTTCGTCGGCTACCGGAACTGGGACAACAGCCGCATCGGACCCAACCTCGAAGGCTTCCTCTGGGAGCCCTTCACCTTCAGCGCCGGCACCACCTACACCATCCTCGGCGACATCGTCGTGCCCTCGGGCAGCACCGTCACCTTCGAGGCCGGCGCACGCCTGAACATCGCGGCGACCGACGACATGGGCGGCTCCTGGTCGCTCAACGGGCAGGCGCCGAACAGCTCCACCAAGATCGAGTTCCACTTCGCGACAGGCTCCACGCAGGTCTTCCCCACGACCGGCAGCCCCGTGCTCTTTACCCCGTCGGGCAGCAGCCCCACACCCGGCTACTGGGAGGGCTTCCGCTTCTACGACACCATCTCCAAGGTGCAGAAGGTCCGCCTCGACTACGCCAACTATGCCTTCCGCATCTTCGGCCCCCGCTCGCCCGTCATCGAAGACTCCGAGGCCCGCTACACCAACGCGGCCGGCGTCACCGCCACCTCGGTGACCAACGCCACCTACCCGGTCGACATCCTCACCACCGCGCTCATCGGTGACGGCGACGGCTACGGACTCTCACTCGACAACAGCTACGGACGCATCCGCAGCAGCTACATCACCCACACCAGCTACGGCATCTACGACTACGCCTCGACCTACGGCACCACCTTCACGCTGTCGGCGGTCAACAACACCATCGTCCACACCACCTACGGCCTCTACTACGCTGTCTACGCGTCGAGCGGCTACAACCTGTCAGTCAACGCATGGAACAACGTCTTCGCCGTCAACGCCAGCTACGCCGTCTACGACGGCAGCAATGCCAGCTACCAGGCCACCGAGACGCTCCGCTACAACAGCTTCTTCGGCGTCGCGACCAATCTCGGGACCTTCTCGACCAACACCAACAACATCACCACAGACCCCAAGGTCGAGGACGATGACTGGGCCACCTACCCCCGCTGGTGGGACGGCGGCCTCTGGGCCGAGTCGCCCGCCATCAACGCCGGCAGCGCCTCCGCGCCGGGTCTCCCGACCAAGGACATCAACGGCCGCCTCCGCACCATCGGCACCACACCCGACATCGGCGCCTGGGAGTTCGACCCCACCCTCAACCGCGAGCCCCGCGCCGACTCGGTGCAGCAGCTCGTCGCCCGCATCGTTCCGCAGGGCGAGAGCTTCGTCCTCGACGGCGCCAGCGCCTACGACCCCGACGGCACCATCGCCAGCGCCTACTGGACCGTCAGCGACGGCACCGTGCTCCCCGGCCTCACTGTCACCCACACCATCTCGGCGCGCGGCTCGGCCTCGGCCTACCTCACCATCGTCGACAACAACGGTGCCGAGGACCACGCCCTCGTCAACCTGACCGTCAACCCCCGCCCGCGCGCCGATGCCGGCCCCGAGACCTACTCCGACGCCAACGGCGACGCCGCACTCTTCGATGGCACCCAGTCCTGCGACCCCGACGAGGGCACCTGCCCCGCGGTCGGCGGCTCCACCCTCTGGACCACGCTCACCTTCCGCTGGAACTTCGGCGACGGCACAGCAGAGGTCACCGGCACCGGCTCGGCCTTCGCCTCGCCCCGCCACACCTACACCACGGGCGGAGACTACCTCGTCACCGTCACCGTCACCGACAACGAAGGGCTCTCGGCCAGCGACACCACCATCGCCCACGTCCTCTCGCCCAACGACGTGACCGGCCCGCTCATCCTCCACACCCAGCTCTCGGGCGGTAAGCCCGTCTCCGTTGCGGTGCCCGTGACCGCCAGCATCACCGATCCGTCGGGCGTCAGCGCAGCGGTCGTCTCCTACCGCACCATCGGCACCACCGCCTTCAGCTTTGCCATCATGACCAACACGAGCGGCGCCTCCTACACGGGCACCATCCCCGCCTCGGCCATCGTCGCACCCGGCGTGGAGTACTGGATTCAGGCGGCCGACAACTCCTCGGCACAGAACCCCTCTTCGCTGCCCGCCTCGGCGCCCACCACCCTCTACAGTTTCTCGGTCACAGGCGACCTGCAGGCGCCGGTCATCACCCACACGCCCATCGCCAACGGCCAGGTCGCCGGCACCGCCGTGACCGTCTCTGCGACCATCACCGACGCAACGGGCGTTGCCTCCGCCTCGCTCTATTTCAAGCCCAGCGGTGGCGCGAGCTTTGGCGCCGTCTCGATGAGCCGCGTGAGCGGCAACCTCTGGACCGCCCAGATCCCCGCCTTCATCGTCACCAGCCCTGGCGTCTCCTACTACATCGAGGCAACCGACACCTCGCCCGTGGCCCAGGTCGGCAAGCTGCCGAGCGGCGCCCCGACCACGCTCAACACCTTCACGGTGGGCTCGGGTGACGCCATCGCACCCACCATCGCCCACACGGCCATCGCGAACAACCAGGTTGCCGGATCGGCTGTGGCCGTGAACGCAGGCGTCGTCGACTCCGGCGGCGTCTCGACGGTCAAGGTCTGGTACCGCACCACCGGGACCACCAACCCCTTCACGGCTGCCACCCTCTCGCTGGTCTCGGGCACCACCTACCAGGGGCTCATCCCGGGCGTCGGCATCGTCGCGCCCGGCGTCGACTACTACATCGAGGCCACCGACAGCTCCTCGAATGTTGCGAAGGAGCCGAGTGCTGCGCCCGCGACATTCATCACCTTCACGGTGCAGGCGGTTGATTCCACGGGCCCGACCATCGTCCACACCCCGATTGCCAACGGCCAGACCGCCTCCGCGAATGTGACGGTGACCGCCGATGTGACCGACCCCTCGGGCATCACCACCGTGCAGCTCTTCTACCGGCCCACCGGCTACCCCTTCTACAGCAGCGTCACGATGACGCTCACCTCGGGCTCTACCTATACGGGCACCATCCCCGGCTTCAGCGTCACCTCCTCCGGCGTCCAGTACTACGTCCGCGCCACCGATACCCGGACCAACGCCGCGACGCTCCCCGCGACCGCGCCGACCACTCCCTACGCCTTCACCGTGGGCTCGGGCGACGCGACGGCTCCCGCCATCACCCACACCCGCATCACCGATGGTCAGCTCGCGGGCAACGCGGTCACCATCGCTGCGACCATCACCGATGCGACGGGCGTTGCCGGTGCCACCCTCTTCTACCGCACGCTCGGCGCGGCCGGCTTCACCTCCACCAGCATGACCCTCGCGAGCGGCCAATACTCCGCCAACATCCCGGCCGGCTCCATCACGACTGCCGGCGTGGAGTACTACATCTCCGCCACCGACAGCTCGACCAATGCCAACCTCTCGACGCTGCCCGCAACCGCGCCCACGGCCACCTACACCTTCTCGGTCATC
>CAIQPA010000517.1 GCA_903873545.1 uncultured delta proteobacterium | reverse complement strand
GTGGCAACCCACACCCCCGCGACCGGCACCGCTTCGTCAGCGCCCGGCCAGGGTGGCATGGTCACCGCGACGATGGTCACCCCTTCGCTGTCGGCTGCCCGGAACTGAAAGGCCGTGCCCACCGGGAGGGTGAGGCAGAGGCCCGGCTCCAGGGTGGTCACCTCTTCGCGGTCGCCCTGACGGCGCCAGATGGCGCCGCGACCCTCGGTCACAAACCAGATCTCCTCCACGGTGCGGTGGATGACTGCCGCGGCCACCTGCCCCGCCTCGAGCCGGAAGGTGGCCATGCCGCCGCCCGCGAGGCCGGCCAGCAGCCGCACCTCGGAGCCGTCGGGGGCCGTGACGACGGGGGCGTCGGGCAGGGCGAGGGTGGTGAAGGGAGTGCTCACAGGGCGCGACCTAGTAGCAGGCCGTGGCGTCGCAGGTGAGACAGGCGCCGCCATCGTAGCCGGCGTTGCCGCAGCTGTCGCCGGCGCAGGAGGTGGCGTCGGTTACCGTGATGAGGTCGACCCAGGCCGTGTCGCTGCCGCCCGTACCGCTGCCATCCTTGCTGTAGGTCCAGACGATGGTGTGGTTGCCGGCCGTGAGCGCACGGGTGAAGTCGGTCCAGGCGACGGTGCCGCTGGCGGCCAGCACCTCGGTGCCGTCCACGGTCACCCGCAGGAAGTCGTACCGCTCCTCGCTCGAGACCCGGTACCTGAAGGAGAGGCTGCCGCCTGTGCCCACCGTGAAGATGCGCTGGAAGGCGGTCGAGGCGCTGCCGCCGATGGCGCCGCTCTTGGCAGAGCGGAGCCCCTGACCGGCGCCCGGGGTTGGCACCGCGCCATCGCTTGTCCAGCGGCTGGTCGAGGTGGAGGTGAAGGCGGCCGGCCAGGTGGCAGACTCAAAGGTCTCTGCAACCCCGGTGTTGCCCAGGCCCCCGCAGTTGCCCGCCACGCAGACCTCGGTGCCACCGTTGCAGGTGGTGCAGTCGTCGGCGGGCGGCGCGCAGGCCACGCAGCCCGCGCCCGAATCGACCGAGAGCGAGCAGTCGTCGCCGCAGAGGTTGGGCGAGGTGATGCGGAGCTCGTCGATCCAGCCGGCGTCGGGGCTGGTCGAGCCGGAGCCGTCCTTTCTGTATTCCCAGACCAGCGTGTGGGCGCCGGCGGTGAGGGTGGTTGTGAACTGGGTCCAGGCGACCGTGCCCGACCACTCGCCCCGGGTGACGCCATCCACCTTGAAGCGGAGGAAGTCGTAGGTGGGTTCGGAGCCCACCTTGTACCAGAAGGAGAGGCCCTGACCGGCCGTCGTGGTGGTGACGAGCGTGAGGGTAGAGGCCCCGGAAGCCGGTGCGGCACCCGACTTGATGGAGCTGCCGCCCGCGTAGCCCTGGGTGGTGTCGATGGCCCAGGCTGGCGCTGTGCTGACGAGCGGTGCGAGGGCGCTGCCGGCGGCGAAGCCCGACGAGAAGGTGGCCTCGTCGGGGCCGCGGCAGAGGCCGTTGCCGCAGATGCCGCTGTCGGTCGCGCCGCAGGTCGCGCAGTCGGCCTCGCTCTCGGCCACGCAGCTGCCGGACTGGCAGGCCGAAATCGTGCAGTCGGTGGCGCTGCTGTCGCAGGAGGTGCCGTCGGGCTGCACGAGGCAGGCGAAGCAGGAGCCGCCCACCGGCACACCGCTGCTGCAGAGGTCGCCGGCGCAGCTGTTGGGCTGGGCCAAGGAGAGGTCGTCCACCCAGGCGGTGTCGCTGCCGCTCGAGCCGCTCACATCCTTGGAGTAGGTGAGGGTGAGGGTGTGGCTGCCGGCGGGGATGGTGCCGGTGTATTGCGTCCAGGCGACCGTGCCCGACCACTGTGCCAGCTGCACGCCGTCGAGCTTGAGGGTGAGGAGGTCGTAGGTCGCCTCCGAGCTCACCTTGTACCAGAAGGAGTAGGTGCGGGCGGGGCCGGTGTGGGTGTAGGTCAGCACGGAGGAGCCGCTGCTCGGGGTCACGCCGGCCCGCAGCGCGCCGCCCGCGGAGCGGCCCTCTGCGGCGTCGATGCGCCAGGCGGTCGCGCCGGTGGTGAAGGGGGCGAGGGTGGCGCCGGTGCCGTAGCTGTAGTCCTGCGCCTCATCGGGGCCAAAGCAGGTGCCATCGCCGCAGCTGCCTGTGCCGGTGGCGCCGCAGTCGGCGCAGTCGGGGGCGTTCTGCGAGATGCAGCTCCCGGCCTGGCAGGAGGAGAGGGTGCAGTCGGTGGCGCTCGCGTCGCAGGAGGTGCCGTCGGAGACGGGGGCGCAGACGAGGCAGTCGGTGCCGTTGAAGATGGCCTCGCCGCAGGCGTCGGTGGTGCAGGCGTCGGTGGTCTCGGCCGAGATGGTAAGGTCGTCGAGCCAGACCGTGTCGGAACCCGCGACGGTGCTGCTGTCTTTGGTGTAGGTGAAGGCGAGGGTGCTCGGGCCGGCGGGGAGGTTGCGCACCACCTCGGTCCAGTTCACGGTGCCGGCCCAGGTGGTGGCATCGAGGGCGCCGTTGGTGGTGAGCGAGAGCTTGTCGCAGCAGCCTTCGGAGCTGGCCTTCACCCAGAAGCGAAGCTGGGCGGCGACGCGGAGGTTGACCGTCAGCGTGGCCGTGCTGGTCTGGGAGTCGCCGATGGCACCCGAGCGGAGCGAGCTGGTGCCGGTGTGGGCGGTGGTGGTGTCGATGCGCCAGGGCTGGTTGCCGGTCATGGCAAAGGCGGCCGCGTCGGTGGCGCTCTCGAAGGTGTAGGCGGGGGTCTGCGGCAGGCCGCCGCACTCGCCGCCGGCGCAGAAGCCGCCGCCCGCGCAGGCGCTGCAGTCGGGCTGGGCCACGCCGTCGCAGGCGCCGGTGCCGGGGTTGCAGAGGCCGGTGGTGCAGCCGCCACCGCTGTCGGCGCAGACGACTGCGGAGCCGGCGCAGAGGCCCGCGGTGCAGCGGTCGCCCGTGGTGCAGAGGTTGCCGTCGCTGCAGGTGGCGCCGTCGGCATCGTCGCGCACCTCGCAGAGGCCGGTGGCGGGGTTGCAGGTTGCCACTTCGCAGCTGCCGGCGAGGCCGCCGCAGCTCACGCCGGCGCAGAGGTTGATGACGCAGATGCTAGGCGAGCCCGAGCAGGCGTAGCGGGCCTCCACGACGCAGCGGTCGCTGCAGCCATCGCCGCCGGTGAGGTTGCCGTCGTCGCAGCCCTCGCCGACGCCCACGACGCCGTCGCCGCAGACGGGGGGCGGGGTGGTGTCTGGCGTGGTATCGACGGTCGTGTCTGGGGTGGTGTCGGGCGTGGTGTCGGCAGTGGTGTCGTCGACCGTCGTGTCGGTGGTGTCGTCGACCGTCGTGTCTGCAGCGGTGTCTGTTCCCGTGTCTGCGCCCGTATCGACCGCGGTGTCGTCGACGTTGGTGTCGGGCGCGGTGTCTGCGCCGGTATCGACCGTCGTGTCAGACGAGGTGTCGGACGAGGTGTCGGACGAGGTGTCGGACGAGGTGTCGGACGAGGTGTCGGACGAGGTGTCGGACGAGGTGTCGCCCGTGCCCGTGTCGCCGCGCAGATCGACGCAGCTGCTCGGCACGCCCGTGCACTCAAAGTTCCGCTCGATCTCGCAGATGTCGTTGCAGCCATCGCCCGGGGCGGTGTTGGCGTCGTCGCACTCTTCCGTCAGTGTCACGAGGCCGTCGCCGCAGGTGGGTGC
>CAIQPA010000516.1 GCA_903873545.1 uncultured delta proteobacterium | reverse complement strand
CAACCGCGGGTGGTGAGCGGAGGCGTCGATGCGGACGAGAGGTCAATCTGCGCCTGCGTGTCGTCGCCGCCGCCATATCCGTTGTCGCCACCGAAATCGACCAGCTTCACGCCGAACCCGGTCGCGTTGGGGGTCCAGATGTCGAAGTGCACATACTCAGCATCTGTCGCGTCGATGGCGTTGGCGCCTGTGAACTCGATGCCCACAAAGTCGAGCGAGCTGTAGACCAGGGTCTCATCGCCAGCGATGGTCTCATTCGACTGGACCGCTGCGCTCCAGGGCGTGCGGAAGGTGTCGACCGGAGCGGCCGGGTAGGCGCCCGAGTAGACGGAGGCGATGACATCGCCGGTCGGTGTGGTCGGCGTCGGAGCGCCTGCGGCAGGGCCGTCGACTACGGAGATCGTGAGCGAGCCACCCACAGCGCCGCCCGCGAGCGTGGCCGTGATGGTCGCACTACCGACGCCGGTTGCGGTCGCGAGACCCGAACTGTCAACCGTCGCGGTCGCCGTGTTCGAGCTGGTCCAGTCAAAGTAGGGAGCCGTCGGGTAGATGGTCACGGGCGTGCCCGCGACGTCGACCGTTGCCACAAGACCGTTCGCACGGGCCGTCTGGCCAACCGTCAGGTCGAGCGCGGCCGTGCCGAAGGCGCCGCTGGCTGCGCCTACGGTGTCGAGCGTCTCATACGAAATCTCATCGAGCCAGATCGTGTAGGCGCCCTCGTCCGAGCCCTCCGCGAAGTGGAAGAGTCCCGCGACCGCCGTGAGCCGGTCTGCGGCCACGATCGGCAGCGTGTACTTGGCCCACTCGGTTCCGAGCGCGACGTTGCGCTCTTCCGTCTGCAGGTAGTTGTCGGCAGAGTCGTTGCCCATGCCGATGGTGTTGAGCGTCGCGGGGCGCGAGGCCTTCGCCCAGAAGGTCACGGCGTTGAATTCCACGAGCGACGGGGGCCGACCCGCCACGAGCGCGCCGCCCGTGTAACCACCCGAAGGCACGTCGATGCGGAGCGAGGCGCTGCCGGCCGCAAACTCAGCCGTGTCGATCGACACAGCGTTGGTCGAACCGCCGAAGGGAGCGAAGGAGACGCCCGTGCCGTAGTCATCCGCAAAGACAACGACGCCCGTCGGCAGGCTCGTATCGCCGCTGCCGCTGCCGGTGTCCTCCACCGTCGTGTCGCCGCTGCCGCTGGTGTCCTCGGTCGTATCGCCGCTGCCGCTGCCGGTGTCCTCCACCGTGGTGTCAGGGCTGGTGTCTTCCACCGCCGTGTCGGTGCCGGTGTCGGTCGTGCCGGTGTCGCTGCCGCCCGTGTCCTCCACGGCGGTGTCGGTGCCGGTGTCGGCAGCAGGCTTCGCCTCTTCGTCATCGCCGCAGGCGACCAGTCCGGTCACCAGAACGAGGCCGCCGGCGACCCGGAGCCAGTGGGGCGAGAGGTCGCTCACGACCACCCGATTCTTCGAAGGGGAACGCAACGCATTTCGAAACATGAAGACTCCTTGAACGAGATGGGGCACTGCCCCTGAAACAAAGATGCTCGTGAGAGCGGAAAGAAACTCAGTCTGCCAAACTCAGTCGGCCGTGATGTAAACCGCGTCGATAAGCACCGCGCTGCCTGCCGCACCCGGGCCGCCGAGCAGCACGAAGGGCGCCTGCACAGACGAGAGGTCGAGCCCGGTGGCCTCAAGGTCCGCGAGCGGGATCGTCATCGTGTGCCAGGCCCCGTCGCCGCGGAAGCCGTAGTCCGACATCTTCACCTTCGACGTCCCCGATGCATCATTCATGCCAACCTCAAAGTCGGCAAAGGCTGCATCGCTGGAACGTGCCGAGAGGTGGAGCGCCGTCCAGTCGGTCAGCGGCCGGCCGCCATCCCAGTGCACGCCCATGCCGCACCAGAGGCCGCCGCCATGGCTGATCCGCATCGACTCCCGTCCCTCCACCCGCTCGGGGTCGAGCTGCAGCGACAGGGTCTGCTCGTAGACATAGAGGTGGGTCGTCAGTTCATCGATGGGGACCTCGATGGAGGAGCCACCCTCGTAGAAGGCGCCGATCGCCAGCCGCTGGTCGCCCTCCGCAAAGGGGTCGGGCCCCGACAACGAACCGTCGCCGCCGTCGCCACCAGCATCGGCAATCGCGGCAAAGGACTCCTGGCTCTCGTAGTCAGAGTCACCAAGCTCCGCTTGGCAGCCCGTCGCAAGCGCCAGCGTAGCAAGAATCAGCAAGCGCCTCATGGCCGCACCGCCCGCGGCTGCCCGCTCGCACTGTCGACCAGCACCCAGTCGCCCGACGGCGTCTCGCCCAGCGCCACAATCGCAAGGTAGGAGGGGGTCACCAGGTCGAAGGCCACCGTGCCGCTCGCATCAAAGCTCTGCGCATCCGGAAAGTTATCGAGCACCGACTGGTAGCCCGCAATCGCAAGTGTCTTCACCGCGTCGAGGTCCGTCTGCACCGCCTGACCGTTCTTGTAGACCTGCTCCAGGTTGAGCGCCGTGTAGTACTGCGCCTCGCCGGTCGGCTCGTAGGCAAGCACCGTGGCCCAGCTGTAGAAGGCCACCACGTTGCCGGCCGCCGACTCAATCTCCCACTTCGAGGTGGCGGTCGGCCAACTGTACCGGAAGGGATTGTTCGGGTCGTCCAGCACCGAGCGATCCGGGAAGACACCAACACGCTCCGCATGAAGCTCGAGCGGCCGCTCCTCCACCTGCTCGCCATAGACGAAGTCACCCGCCTCGACGCACCCCGCCAGCGGGGAGGTCAGGGCCAGCGCAACCATCCATGCGCCCCATCTTCTCTTCGTGCAATCTGCTCGCATCGTCATCTCCTTCACAGCCCAAACTGAAGGTAAAAGCCGCTCTCGTACTCCAGCGCCGACGACACGCCCGCGGCGCCGACCCAGCCCGGTGAATGCTCGTCTGCACGCCGCACCTGCCCACGCAGACCAATCCGCGTGTCGAGCTGGTTCAGTCGTGCTGCCTTCACGCCCCATGAAAGGTCTCCGTACCACTGCACCGGATAGGTGAGATTGAAGTCCCGATCGTAATCATAAGGACCCCAGTCATCGAGGTGCAACCGGGTGAGCAGTCGCACACGGCTCCAGTCCGCCGTGAGGCTGAATCCCTTGCGGAAGACCTCCCGCTCGCTGTCCCCGCGCGCCTGGCCGAGCCCCGCAAACACCGACCCATGCAGCCGCACCGGCCCCGCCTCCGAGAAGACCTCCAGCGTCGCATCCCATGCATCCGAGGCCTCCGGCGCACCGCCAAACGGAACCACCGCGCCATTCTCTAGAACGGCCAGGTTCGCATCCCGCGATGTCGGCTGATGCCGGTAGACGAGGTCGAGGCTCGCCGACAGCGGCCCCCGCTCCTTATCGTCCCGGTCCCACTGCCAGTACCAGCTTGCCGGCGTCGGGTCCCAGACCAATAGCAGCTCGCCGCCAATCGTCTCCCGATTGTCGAGCACGGCGAAGGGACTTCCGAGCACATCGCGCGGCGCAATCCCGGGATAGAAGATGCCCGTCTGCGGGCTGTAGACCGCATCAACCTTGGGGTTCGGCCCCACCAGCGGCACCTGGTAGAGCGCCTTCGGCGCCACCGTCAGCGAACCGGCCGACACCGCCAGCCCAGACGACAGCGCATAGTGATTCCCGCGCCCGCTCTCCTGCAGCGACCACCGCTGCCACGAGACCACGCGGTCCTCGCCGCCCTCCGCTACCAGCCCGTGGTAGCTCCCCTGGACGAGCCACTTTGCCCGACCGAAGTCCATCGTCAGCCGCGCCCGACCGGCCAGAGTATCGGCCAGCTGCACCTTGTCCGAGACGTAGTCGTAGCCGCTGTCGAGGTAGCCCCGCCCCTCCACCGGCTCCACATAGGTGAACCGCTCCCCCATCCGAGGCGTGCCCGACATCAGGCCGCCAAGCTGGAGCCTGTGCGCTCCGAGCGGCAAATCGAGCGAGAGCGCACTTTTCCGGTTCCGCCGCTCCGGCGCCGCAAAGCTCGACTCGGCAGAGCCGCCACTGAGCAGGTCCTCTTGGTGCATCAGCGTCAGCCCCAGCTCCCCGAACCGCTCGCTGTATTTCCCGATGACCATGGGGTTGGCGCCCCAGTAAATTTCCGGTCCGAGCGCCACGTCGAAGGACGAGAGCGCGCCCTTGCCGT
>CAIQPA010000515.1 GCA_903873545.1 uncultured delta proteobacterium | reverse complement strand
GCAGGAGAGCTTCGGTAGCGACCGGCTCGAGTATCCGCAGTTCACCCGCCCCGTGGCCTTCGATGGGCTCGCCGTCCCCGAGGTGCTGAGCGGTGGCGACCACGCGGCGGTGGCTCGTTGGCGTCAGAAGGCGGGTCTGCTGCGGACGATTGCACGCCGCCCCGACCTGCTGGCGCGGACGCCGCTGAGCGCCGCGGAGCAGAAGCTGCTGGACGACCGACGGGTGGAGGTGGCGGCGTGGCTCTACGCAGCGCGACACCGCCTCGCAGGCGACGAACCCACTTGACGCTAAGGCGTTATCGTGTATGCTCCAGCGCCCCTCCTCTTGTCTGTTCAGGCTATGAGGGATCTGCCCCTGCTGTTTGAGAAGAGTGCCATGAGCGTACATCCCCTCGTGAAGAAGATTGAAGAGTCCGAGTCCCGCACGGCGAAGGGCCAAGAGCCCCTCCCCGAGTTCCGCGCGGGCGACACCGTGCGTGTGCATGTGCGCATCGTCGACGGCGAAAAGGAGCGTATCCAGGCCTACGAGGGCGTGGTTATCGCCATGGGCGGCGCGGGCAACCGTCGCTCCTTCACCGTCCGTAAGGTCAGCTACGGCGTCGGCGTCGAGCGTATCTTCCCCGTCCACAGCCCCCGCGTCGCGCAGGTTGAAGTGCTCCGCCGCGGTAAGGTCCGCCGCGCCAAGCTCCACTACCTCCGCAACCTCAAGGGCAAGGCGGCGCGTATCAAGGAACTTCGCGACTTCAACTAACCGAAGGTTGCGGGGTCGCTCTCTGAGCGACTAGTCTCTCCTCCATGAGGCTCCGCTCCTTTCAGTTGTTTGACACATCGGGCTCAACGCTTGTCGCGTTCGAGTCCGATGGTCGTTTTTGCGAGCCGATCGTGGCCGCTCTCTGGCTCCACCGGCTCCCGCTCCTGCTGCGAAGCCTGGTCCAGCCCCTCTCGGTGGAGGACAACGACCTCATGGTCGCCATCTCCGGCGAGGTCGGGTTTCGTTGGCAGCTCGAGGCAGAGCTCCCGAGCCTGAGGTTCCGCATCGGGCGGAGCGTCGCGCAGAGCTCGGTCCGACTCGAAGTCCCCGATGGACAGGATGGCTGGAGGCAGGTCGCGCTTGGCGCGGACGCCGTAGATGACCGGCTCGCGCGCAGGCTCGCCCTTGAGAGCGCCGGGGCCGTTGCTACCCTCTGGTTTGGAGCCCGGCCCGCCATCGCCGATCGCTCCTCGGTTGCCAACACCGATGGGCGCCCCGACTGGCTTGAGGTGTCCGACACAGGCAACTCGACCTCGCGCGGGTCTGCCGTTGCGCCACCAGCCGCCGGGCTCGCAGACCTCGTGGAGGAGCTGCGGCAGACCCGTCTCAGCGACGCGCTCGCTGCAGCAGAGAGCAGGCTGATGATGGGCAGCCTCGCCTTCTCGGCAGAGGACGATGGCATGGTGCAGCTTCACGCCGACCTCGCGCGGGCGAGCAAAGCGGCGGCTGCGCTCGGGCCAATCCGTCGGCTCTCCGACGATGAAGAGGAGCTGCTCGCCAGTGCACCGCAGGCGAGGCCCGCGCGGCCGCCGCTCCGGGAGGCGGTCACGGCCTGGTGGCAGGCCGAGTCGCGCGCCTGGGTGCCGGTCTTTGTTGGGACGTCACTGGCGTTGGTGCTGTTTGTCGGCGCCGCCGCGGGCAGCCGGACGATGGGCAAGATGTTGCCGCTCAATGCCGGGCTGCTCGCCTGGGCAGCCTGGGGAGCAAACCGGCTCTTTGATCGTCGCGCGACCGGTCGACCGCTGATCACGCCCCTCTTCGTTCGGCATGGCGACCCGATTGCTGATGCCCGGACAGCCCTGGTGGAGGAGCTCGGCTGCGACTCGGTGGAAGAGCTCGAAGACCGTAACCGGCAGCGCGAGGTCGCCGAGGCGCGCCGCGAGCGGGCGGAGCTGGCGCTGACCAGCATGGGCGGCGCGGTTGGAGGGGGCTCTGCACCGAGCGAGGTCATCTCGCCCGAGAGCGTCCGGCAGACCCGTTCGCGGCTTGCCCTCTCGGGCCGACCTGCTTCGACGATCGAGCAGGAGCTGCGGAGCATGGGGTTCGAGCCCGAAGCGCTGCTGCAGGCAGAGAGCGCCACAGCCCTCACCGATCTGCTTGCTCCGCTCCGAGAGGCTGGACGCCTGCTCGGGCTCTGGACGGAGATGGCCCCCGCCGCAGAAGTGCTCGCGCCGTGGACAGCCGTGCTGCGCCAGACGATCGGCAGGGATGTCGTAGAGGTCGCACCGGGGCCGGTTGGCGCGCCACCGCTGTTTCGCGATAGCGTCGGGCCTGTCGAACTTGGGCCGGGCGAGGCCGCGCGTGCGTTGGAGCTGCTCCGCATTGTCATGGTTCGGGCTGTCGTCGCCCGCCGCAAGGAGGGGGCACTTGCGATGATGGTGACGGCGGGGATGCTTGCCGGCGCAGAGGCCGCAGAGCGGCGCCAGTGGCGAAAGTTGCTGTCAGATCTCTCGCCGACGCTGCAGGTCATCTGCATCGAGTCGGTCGGGTGAGCCAGCTGGAGTTCGGGTTCTCGCACGGGCCGATGGGGCAGGTCGATCTGGAGGCCTTTGCGCAGGGCTATGACATCCTCATCGGTGTGGACGAGGCGGGCCGCGGGCCTCTCGCCGGGCCTGTGAGCACTGCGGGGGTGGCGGTGACGCGTGCGCAGTGGGAGCAGCTCGAGGGGGTGAACGACTCCAAGCAGATGACGGCGCCAGGACGGGCTGCATGGGAGGAGCGACTGCTGCTCCTAGGTGGCTGGCACCGGGTCGATCTGACGGCTGCGGAGATCGACCGGATGAACATTCTGGCCGCTTCGCTGGAGGGCATGCGCCGCTGCGCGGAGGCGCTGATCGCTGAATTTTCGGGAGCGCGGGTGCTGGTGCTGGTGGACGGCAACCACCGGCTGCGTTCGTTTGCCGGGGCGCAGCAGCCGCTGGTCAAAGGCGATGCGCGGAGCCGGGTGATTGCTGCGGCGTCGGTGCTGGCGAAGGAGCATCGCGATCGCGAGATGGCAGCTCTGGAGGCGCTCTATCCGGGCTACGGCCTGGGCAAGCACAAGGGCTATCCAACGCCGGCGCACCTTCGGGCGCTCGCCGAACTTGGCCCATCGCCGGTTCACAGGCTGAGTTATGCGCCCGTTGCGCAGGCCGCTGCAACAGCGGCGGCGCGCCGCCGATAATGCACCATCAACCCTTGGTCGGAGGAGGCATGATGGATCGGCGATTGGAGGATGGAGCGCGCGGCGAGGCAATCGCTGCAGCGATGCTGGAGCGGGCGGGGATGCGCGTGGTGGCGCGCAATGTGCGCTACAGGGTGGGAGAGCTCGACATCATCGCGGAGGACGAAGGGACGCTGGTCTTTGTGGAGGTCAGGTCTCGCTGGCGTCGGAACGGGCCGCGGGCAGAAGACACAGTGACTTTCGGAAAGCAGCGGCGGCTGTCGAAGGCGGCGCTGCTGTTCTGGAGGCTCTACCGAGGTCCGTGCCGCCGCGCCCGTTTTGACGTGGTGGCAGTCGACCTAGCGCGAGGGCAGGTGGCGGCCCACCATCGGGCTGCCTTCGAGCTTCGCGAGGGCGGCTAGTTCAGCGCGCTCTCAAAGATGCCGTCGGGCACGCAGAAGCCGGATTCGGCGTTTGCGGGTCGGTCGCAGATAGAGCCCGAGGGGCAGCTGCCGGCGAGCTCCGGGTCGCAGCTCTGGGTGCAGAAGCCCGCCGAGCCTACGTAGGTGGCGCAGAGGCGGCTGCTGCAGTCTGCCGAGTGCTTGTAGAGGCAGATCTCGGAGGTGAGCGCAGTCGCATCGCTTGCGCAGACATCTGCGATGGGAGTGGGGAGGTCGCAGGCGTCACCGACCTCTTCGTCGCCGCAGGCGGTGAAGAGGAGAGCGGTAGCGGCAAGGAGGAACCAGGCCTTGAGCATGGGGCGCATCGAGAGAGAGGGAGGCGGGAATCTCCCCGCGCAGACCTGTCTTTTGCCCCTGTCGCGTTCGGATGTCAAACGAAGTCGATGCAACCAGGGCGTGATTCGTGGGGAGGTCCCGCTTGACACTCTATTTTGCACAGGGGTAGAGAGACAAATTCGTGCAATGCGAACAGCAATCAGTGATAACTGCGGTTCGATGTGCGGAGTTGAACTTACGAGCGGTGGTACGAGCATGTTCGATGACTCGAAGTCGATGATGGTGCGCGCGTCGGCACTGGTTGGCATGGCCCTGATGATGGGCGTCTCCTCTAGCGCGGCGGGACAGGAGGTTCCGGAGCAGCCGGCCGCGGCGGAGCCCGCGGGGGCAGAGTCGTGGGGCGACGAGGGCGGCTTCGAGTTCGACACGCAGGAGGCGCAGCCGATTGGTGAGTCGACGCCTGTCGCGCGCCTCATGGACGAGGGTCTCAAGCGCTTCGCGCGCGAGGACTTTGCCGGTGCGGCCTCTTCGTTCTGGGCTGTGCTGCAGGATCCCGACATTTCGGCCGACGCGATCCGTCCTCGGGCGCAGTTCGAGATGGGCAAGGCGCTCATGAAGCTGAAGATGTACGAAGGGGCGACGGTCTTCTTCGAAGAGATCGTGCGTTCGGGACCCGTTCATCCCTACTTCGAGGCGACCGCGCCGTGGATGATGCTGCTGTCGCGCCGGGTTCCCGGAGATCCGGCGATGCTGAGCCGCATCGCGGCCTTTGGAGCGCTCTTTCCCGACCGCATCGACGCGAAATACCGGGACGAGATGGCCTTCCTGCTTGGGCAGAACGCCTTCAACCAAGGCGAGCTGGAGAGCGCGCTGAGCTACTTTGCTTTGGTGTCGCCCGACTCCTCGTTCTGGGCGCGCTCGCTCTACTACAAGGGCATCACCTATGTGCGTCAGTACGATGCGCAGCCGGCTGTCGACGCCTTCAAGGCGCTGCTGGCGCTGGATGGAAAGGGAGCTGAGGCCAACGAAGGCAAGAGACTGAACGAGATGGCGATGCTGGCGATGGCGCGCACCTTCTACTCGACGGGAGAGTTTGAGAAGTCGCTGCGGCTGTTCGAAGGGATCCCGCTGGGCAGCTCCACCTGGCTGGACGCGCTGTTTGAGTCCTCGTGGGCCCACTTCCAGCTCGAACAGTCGAACCGTGCGCTCGGCAATCTTCACAGCCTCAACTCGCCCTTCTTCAGTGCCCAGTACTACCCCGAGGCGCCGATTCTGCAGGCGGTAATCCTGTTCGAGAGCTGCCGCTACACGGGCGTGCGCAAGACGCTCGACCTCTTTGATGATGTCTACGCACCGCTGCTGCAGCAGCTTGAGGCGCTCGCGACGGAGCGGACTTCGGATCTCGACTACTTCAGCTTCTACGAGGCCTCGGAGTCGACACTGACGACCGACTTCGACCCGCGCCTGCAGCAGATCACGCGTGCCGCGCTGTCGGACCGGAGCGTCCGTGAGGCTGCGGCCTTCGTGCGTCAGGTGGAGTCGGAGCGCGCGACGCTGTCGAAGCTGCCGGCCGAGGTGGTGGCCGGCCCCTTCGGCCAGTACCTGACCGGCAAGCTCGACGCAGAGTTGGGGCTGGCACAGACCAACCTCGGCGGTCTTGTGCGTCGTAGGATGGAGCGGATCACGGGCGAGCTTCGGACGAAGCGGCGGGAGGCGGAGGCAATCCGCGTCGAGGCCGACCTGTCGGAGGCGTCGCTGCTGAAGATTCAAAAGGCCAGCGGAGCAGTGGGCGAAGTGCCCGACGTTGTCTCGGAGACGAGGCCCGAATGGTACCAGATGGCTTGGCCGTTCGAGAAGGAGTACTGGCGCGACGAGCTGGGCCACTACTCCTACCACATCGCGTCGAAGTGCCGCTGATGCGGCAAGGGAGCGGAAACATGACGAAGGGCACGAAGCTGCGGCGCGCGGCGAACAGTTTGGGTGGTAGCCTGCTGCTGCTGATGCTTGCAGCACCGGCCTCGGCGCAGGTGAGCAGCACCAAGAGCGAGGCGCAGATCCAGAACTACACCCTCGCGCCCGAGGCTTCGCGCGAGAGCGTGTTCGAGCAGGCCAAGAAGGGGCCTGCCGACACCAAGCGGATGATGGCGGAGAAGATCGCGATCGAGGAGATTGAGCGTACAGAGACGGCTCTCTCGCGGCTGCGGAACCTGGTGGCCTCGACGCCAACGGCCGACCGGGCGCGCGCCGACTATCTCTTCCGGCTGGCGGAACTCTACTACGATCGTGCGCGGTACTACGAGCAGCGCAGCTACGATCGTCGTGATCAGGCTTTTGAACTGACCAGCAAGGACCCCGCCCGCGCGACCGCCTATCAGAAGGCTGCCACGGACGATATGAACCACTCGGAGGAGTTCGCGCAGAAGGCCATCTCGCTCTACACGGAGCTGTACGCCAACTACCGAGACACCTACGCCAACATTGACGCGGTGCTCTTCTATCTCGGCGCAAACCTGCTCCAGACCGACGACTCGGATAGCGCGCGAGAGGTGTTCGAGGCGCTGGCCGTGAACTTCCCGACCTCCCAGTATCTGGCGCAGGCCTACTTCATGATTGGCGAGCTCGACTTCGGGATGGGCGACGCCGAATCTGCGATGCAGTCCTATCAACGGGCCGCGCAGTTCCCCGATCGGAACATCTATCCCTTCGCGCTCTACAAGGTTGCCTGGTGCGCCTTCAACCTGGCCGAGACAGCGAAGGAGAAGAAGGAGTCGGTCAACCTGCTGTATGAGGCAATCCTCGCGGCCAAAGACAGGGTGGCCAAGCAGGGCGACTCGATGCGTCGGCTCCGGGACGACGCGCTCCGCGACATGACGCTCTTCTGGGCGAGCGCCTACAAG
Organism: uncultured delta proteobacterium; assembly: GCA_903873545.1. GTDB lineage: Bacteria > Myxococcota_A > Bradymonadia > REDH01 > REDH01 > CAIWGR01. The sequence goes on along the minus strand of CAIQPA010000515.1, from coordinate 2,662 downwards.
CAAAACGATGCGCTGAAGTTCTTCACCAAGGTTGCCGCTGAGACGGAGGTGTCGGACGCTGAGCGGACGAAGCTCATCTCCCGACTGGCCCGCATCTATGGCGAGCGGGCCGATTACGACGACTCGACGGCGCTGTTCCGTCAGCTCATCGAACTCTCTCCGAACGACTTTGCCATCGTTGGCTACCAGCGTGAGATTGTGCGGAATACCCGGCCGGGCGGTAGCCGCGCCGACATCGTCCAGTCGCTCAACGACCTCACCGAGACGCTTTCTCGCGCGATGACCTTCCCGGTCACAGACCCGGGCGACCTGCAGCGGGCGCGCGAAGAGGTGGAGATCCTGCTGCGGCAGTTCAGCACGACCTACCACCGCGACGCGCAGACAACGAACAACGAGCAGCTCTACCAGCTCGCGGGCAGCCTCTACGAGAAGTACCTGGCGCTCTTCGGCGAGGAGGCTGGCTCGTACGACATCTGGTTCTACGCGGGCGAACTGCAGTACCGGCTCAAGCGCTGGAGCGAGGCAGCGGTTGCCTATGAGAAGGCGCTGACGCTCAGCGGTGGCGCTACGGGCGAGGCAAAGGGCAGGTACGATCAGGAGGCGACCTACGCATCCTGTCTTGCGCAGACCAACCTGGTCGACATGAAGGGCTCGATTCAAGCGACGGCGAGCAACAGCAACAGCCCCACGGGTGAGCTGCCGCCCATCCCCGCGCCGCGGGAGATCTCGACGGGCTTCGCGAGCATGCTGTCGGCCTGCGAGCGTTACCTCAAGACCGGTCCGGAGGTCTCGGCGGAGACGGCTGAGATCGAGTATGCGGTTGCCTACACCCTCTACGACTACGATCACCTCGACGCAGCGGTCCCGAAGTTCGGGCGCCTCGCACTCGACCTCTATGCTGCTGAGCCGGGTCGTGCACAGGTCTCCGCAGAGCTGCTGCTCGACAGCCTCGCGCTGCAGCGGCGCTTCCCCGAGATGAAGGAGTGGATTGGGCGTTTGGCGACGGCGCCCGTGGGCCAGGGCAAGCTTGCTCCGAAGCTCCGTGAGCTGGGTGAGCAGGTGAACTTCAAGGAGTGCCGCGACCTGCAGCAGGCCAAGAAGTTCGAGGACTCGGGAATCTGCTTCGTCGACTTTGCGCAGAACCACTTCGAGTCGAAGCTGCTCGACAAGGCGCTGTTCAATGCAGCCGTGTCGTATGAGAAGATCTACAAGCTCGACTTCTCCATCTCGCTCTACGAGCAGATCATCGAGTTCCGGCCCAACTCGGAGCTGGTGCCCGACACCACCTACGGTCTGGCGCAGACCTACCATCGCATCGCGATGTACGACAAGGCGGCCGACCTCTACGAGCAGTATGCGCGGACCAACCCCAAGGGGACGCAGGTCGTCAACGCCTCGGCGAACGCCTACCAGTTCCGTCAGGGCCTGGGGCAGTACGACAAGGCGATCTCCAACCTCAAGGCCTTCATCAAGGTCTCTGACCGCGACAAGGCGAAGGAGCGTGAGGGCATCGCGGAGGCCAACTACCAGATTGCGATGATCCAGTTGGATCAGGGCAAGAAGGCGGAGGCAACGGCATCGTTCGAGCGGTTCGTGCGGGAAGATGGCGCGGTCTCTCCGAGCCGAGCGATTGAGGCCCGTGTGAAGGTGGCTGAACTTGCGGCTCCGGCGAAGGCCATTGGGCTCTTCTCCGAGGCCCTGGTCGCTGTGGAGCGACTGGAGCCGGCCGTTCGTGAATCCCTTACGCCGGCAGCGCTCGACGCTGCTTCGAAGGCCCAGTTCACGCTCGCTGAGCAGATCTTCAAGCGGTACGAAGCCATCGAGATGAAGGGCTCTGAAGAGCAGGTCAAGGCTGCGCTGCGCCAGAAGGCCGAGGTGGGAACGCAGGCGCGCCAGGAGTTCGACAAGGTCCGGCTGTTCAAGCGTCCGGGCTGGATGATCGCCTCGTCGACGCGGACGGGTCAGATGTACATGGACTTCTACAAGCGAGTCATCGACACGCCCATCCCCGAGGGGCTCCCGCCCTTGGTGGAGGAGGAGTACCGCTCCGTGCTCGAGGGCCAGGCGCTGGAGCTCAAGCAGCAGTCCAAGCAGTGGTTCGCAGGAGCGATTGAGGTCGCGCGGCGCACGGGCTGGTTCAACGACTACAGCGAGCAGGCTGCCAAGCTGCTGCAGGAGCTCGACCCGACCTTCAAGTCGCTGGCAGAGCTTCGCGTGTCGCCCGGCTACGATAGCGTTGGCTTCTACGCGCCCGGCTACGTCGACCCGAGCGAGGAGAAGAAGGCCGGCATGCTGGGAGGCGATGGAACGGGCGCCGATGCGACGCCGTCTGCGACACCTGCGACGACCCCGGCAGCGCCCGAGGCGGCCCCTGAGGCTGCTCCCGCAGCAACGCCAAGCGAAGGAGGTCAGCCGTGAAGCAGGCCATTGGAATCAAGAGCATGATGCGGATTGCAACCGGGGTTTCGTTGCTGCTGCTAGCGGCCTGCGGCGCGCCCCAGCAGGTGCAGGTGGAGCAGGCCCGCGATACGGGCCCTGCGCTGATTGAACGGGTGAAGAGCCCCGAAGAGATCGAGGCGGAGAGGGTGGAGACCCTCAAGGCGGCGCGTCAGGCCGCCTTTGACGCCTACGCAGACAAGGCCGATGAGGGCCGTCTGAAGCG
>CAIQPA010000514.1 GCA_903873545.1 uncultured delta proteobacterium | reverse complement strand
CGGGGGTCTTTCCTCCCAACTTTCCACGATTGGGCGGCCGCTTGGGGCAGCAGCAGCAGCAGCAGCAGCAGCAGCAGCAGCAGCAGGCGCAGCAACAACAGCTCCAGCAGCAACAACAGCTCCAGCAACAGCAACAGCAACAGGCGCAACAGCAACAGGCGCAGCAGCAGCAGGCGCAGCAGCAGCGGGCGCCGCAGTACAATGTGGCCGCAGCCCCTGCCCCTGGCTCCGACGCCATGATGGAAGCCGGTGTGCCAGCCTCCACGGATGGCCCGGTGCTCGTCTCCTTCGTCTCCAACGCCAACCCGGTCGTCGGCGAACAGCTCCTCGTTGACGAGGTCCTCTTCAGCCCGGTCAACATGGTAGGGCTGCAGGTCGCAGACTTCTCGGAGCCAGACTTCAACGGCTTCTGGTTCGACGAGATCACCGATGCCCGCCTGGCGGGCCGTGGAAACACGCTGCGCTCGCGCCTCATCGGAGGCCGGACCTACGCCAGCACGCTCATCCGATCCTACCTTCTCCTGCCGCTTCGGGCCGGCGCGCTCACCATCCCACCCGCCTCTATCACCCTCGAGCTCGGCGGGTCGCGCGGCACGTACGCCACCAGCACGGTCACCATCGATGTGACCGAAGCGGAGAGTGGCCGCGTGGGACAGTTCTCCATCGTAGCCACGCTCGACCACGCGCAGCTCCGCGCGGGAGACACCGCGCTCTACCACATCGAGGCGACGGGCGTGGGCATCTTCTCCAACCTCTCGCTGCCGCAGCTTGCCCCCATCGCCGGCCTGCGCATCGGCAAGCCGTCGGAGACGCACACCCAAGCGCTCGGCGCGAGCGGATGGATGGAGGGTCGAGCCGGTGTCACCATTCCGATCGTGCCTGAGCGGGAGGGCACCTTCGCCATCCCGGCGCAGCGCATCGACTTCTACAACCCCTTCACCAAGAAGGTCGAGACGACGACCACCGCTCCCTTCACCCTGACCGTCACGGGGCAGGCGCCAATCGCGGAGGTGGCGCATGCCAACGAAGGCTCGGGCACACCCTGGCGCGAGGCGCTCCCACCGTTGCGTCAGCCGGCACAGTATGCCGCTACGCCCGCTGTCGTAACAGCACTTCCCGGCGCCTGGTGGGCGGTCTGCCTCCCACCGCTCGTCGCGCTCTTGCTGGCCGCCGGCCGACGCGTCCGTGACCTCCGCGCCAGCGGCGCCTCGGACCGGCTGCGGTCCGGCGCGCGGAAGCGGGCACTGGCGCGGCTCGAGGAGCGAGACGACGCAGCCGTTCGCATCCGCGAGGCCCTGCTGCTCTTTCTCCACGACCGCTTCGACCTCACCGCAAAGGGTCGCACGGCCGCTCAGCTTCGTGATTGGGCGGTGGCGCACATTGGTGCTGCGCCGGCCGACGAGCTTGTCGCGCTGCTCACAGCCGCAGAGGCTGCGCGGTTCGCCGGTGGGAGCCTAGACGGGCTCGAAGCGCGCGCCGCTCGCTGGATTCAGGAGGTTGGCAATGCGGAGTAGGCTGACCTTGGTCTCATCGCTGCTGCTGCTCGCATCGACCGCGTTTGCAGCGGAGGCCCCGCCCGCACGGCAGCCATTGAAGCGCTCCATCGGGGAGCTTCACGCCATGACCGCGCAGGCGCCCGACGCAGCCGATCTCTGGTTCGACCTCGGCATCGCCGAGGCAACTTCCGGCTCGCTCGGACAGGCGCGGTTTGCGCTCGAGCGTTCGCTCTGGCTCGCACCCTTCGACCGCGAGGCACGCGCCGCACGCGACCTCGTCACGGGCGCCGCACGACGGGCCCAGGCGGAACGGTCGGGCGAGAAGTCCATTCAACAGGGCGAGGCTCCGGCCATCGCCTGGTGGCGTGCAGCCGCATCACTGCCGCTCGGGCTCATGACCAACCTCGCGGCCGCGCTCAGCCTCGCGCTGCTGGGCACCTATCTGGCCGCGAACTTCGGTGGCAGCCCGCAGCGGCGCGAGCGGAGCCGCTGGGCCTTCATGGGGCTCTGCATCGCCCTCCCCCTGCTTTCCGGCATCACGCTGGCCGCTGGGTTTGGCCGCACGCGCGTCCAGCCCGCTGTTGTGCTGACGGCAGCACCGCTGCCGCGGACAGGGCCCGACCAGCTCGCCGCGCGTGCCAAGAACCATGGCATCTATGAGGCCAGCCTCGTGGCCGTGCGCGAGGAGCGCGAAGGCTGGTGCCGCGTCGAATCGGCCACCAGCGCAGACCTCTGGCTGCCCTGCGAGCAGCTCGGTCGCATCAACGCAGCCGCACCGTAGCAGCGCGGCGAGCAGCGACTAGAAGGTCAGCGTCGTGCCGAGCGACAAGACCTGAATGCCGATGTCGTACTTGCCGTTGTTGACGGGGTGGGAGACCGATTTGGTTCGATCGGCGCAAGCGTCGCTGACGGGAATGTTGGTACCGTTAACGAAGTAGTCGGCGCTGTTCACATCGGTCGGGGGCACCGCGCAGATCTCGAGCGGCACGAGCGCCTCATACTTGCCGTTGGTGACCGTCCAGGTGGGCGAATACATGTAGGCGTAGGCGGCATCGATGGAGCCCCAGGGCATGATGTAGCTGCCGCCCACGGTCAGGCCGATGCGGTTGAGGCTGATGAAGTCGAGGTTGGTCCACTCCTTGGGGGTGGCGCCCTTCTCGTAGAAGCCGCCGGCGCGGAGGCGGGTCTCCGAGGTGGCCGACTTGGCGACCCGCTTTTCGAAGCCGAGCCGTCCCGACCATGCGTCCTCAAAGTTGCGGTAGAGGTCGAGGTTGGGGAGCTTTCGGATGCCAATGCTCCCCGACGCTTGACTGCCTTCGGGACATGTCACAGAGAGAGCACTCACGCTGGCGTCCACGCGGGTCGCGGGCTTTGTTGGGTCGGGGTTCGGGACCAAGCAGGCGATATCCGAGACGCTGCCCGCCAGCTTCACGCGGAAGGCGTCCATGGCGCTCCAACCCTCCCATACGTAGTCGCCCTCCACCGACCAAGCTGGGCGGTCGCCGGGCATCGCATCGGCATCCATATGCTTATACTCGACCGCCAACCGAACGACAGTCGGCATCACGGTGTCGAGGGTGGCCGCCTGGTCGGTAATGAAAAGGCCGACACCCGAGAGGTCCTTCGGGAACTCAACATTCACCTCGCCCTCGGTGTGGAGGTCGAACTCCGGCCGAACGCTGGCACCGAAGGACCAGTTCTGGGTGGGCTCCCAGAGGGCGCCCGCGATGAAGGTAAAGTTGTAGCCAAAGGTCTGCAGCCGGTTCGGCGCAATCAGGTCGTACTTCTCCTCGCTTTGAAAGCAGGGAGTTCCTTCGGCAATCCGAGTGTCCTCGCAGACGTAGGGGGACGAGGCAAAAGAGCCATCGCCATCTGCGGCGAGGTTGTAGTCCACCGAGAGCATCGGGGCCTGCAGGGTGAGGCCGAGGCTCAGGTTGGCGGGGTCGAAGCGATATGCGGCGGCGACGCTCGGATAGACGAGCAGCACGCTCTGATCGATGATCATGTACTGCTGGCCAGCCTTGCTGACGGCGGTGGGGCTGGCGTTGGTTGGGCCTGTTGAGCCGACGGCGTCGGGGAACTTGCGGGCGCCGTGCGACGACGGTCCGTAGAGGCCAACCGCGAAGCCAAAGTTCTCCATGCCGAGGTTCGAGCCTTCGAAGTACATGGGTGCGGGGAAGAGACGAGCCTCATTCTCAACAGGGTCGAACTCCCAGGTGCGCTCCTTGCGAGCAAGCCCTCCTTCGAGGAACTCGAAGGGTGCCCGCTCGAAGACCATCTTCTGGTCGGTCAGGTTGAGGTTGAGGGTCAGCTTGTGGCGCTTGAGCCGGGTGAGGGCCGCGGGGTTGTAATAGAGCGCCGAGGGCTCATCGACGCCGGCAGCGTAGGCGCCGCCGCGACCAAGCGAGATGGTGCCGTTGTCGGGGTGCTCGAAGCCTGCGGCCCGGACCTCCGTTGCCGCGCCAAGGGCGCCGAAGATTCCGAGTGCGATAAGCGAAATGTTACGCTGCGTCTGACGCATGATGCCTCCGTCCCAAAATTTGAACGGAGCGGCTAAAGCGCGACCACGCGGCGACGGTCAAGGCAGAACGACTAACGCAACGCGTCAGTCTGTGCTTTTAGCCCTCTGCCGCCGCCTGCAATGCCTCGATCGCCTGCGCGACGCGGCTGTTGGTGCTCGCCAGGAGCGCTTTGCACTGATGGATGAGCACGGTGGCCCGCTCCACGAGCGGCGCGAGCTCGTCGACGCTGACCTCGCTGTTGTCGAGCCGCTGCACGATCGACTCCAGCTCTGCGAGCGCAGCCTCATAGGAGAGGGGCTCGGTCTCTGCTGCCTGCTTGCTTGGGCTCATGGCTCTGTCTCCGGTGACGGTTTGTTGCTGTTGGAATGTTCGATGGTCTCTACCCGGCTGGTCAAACGGCCGTCGCGGAGCTCCACGGTGAGCGCGGCGCCCGGCGCCACCTGATGCGTTGAGGTCAGTACTGCGCCCGACTCGTCCCGCAGCAGCGCGAAACCTCTGCGGAGGATGGTGGCGGGGTCGGCCATGCGGACCGTCACCTCGGTCACCTTGAGCCGCTGTTCTGCACGCTGCACGGCCGATCGCGCGGCGCGGCCGAGCCCGTCGCCAGCCCGCACCTGCCGGCTCCGACGCTGGTCGATGAGCCGCTCGGCGCCGCGGGCCACAGACTGGCCGGCACGCTCGAGTTCCGACGCGGCGGTTCGAAGCCGCGACGGCGCCCGCCCAAGCGCCCGCTCGAACCGGAGCAGCCGCTCCGAGGCAAGCCGGACCAGACCGGAGACACGCACCGCGATGTTCGAGGCCCCGCTCGTCAGCCGCTCTTCAGCGTCCACGAGCAGCTCTTCGGCACTCCGCACGACGCTGATCGCGTGGCCGGAAACGTCTGACTCGGCCTGACCAAGCGCGTCGAAGACCGTGTCGATCAACGCAGAGAAGGCGTCCGCGGCCCGCTGATCGGCCTGCGTCACCCGCTCGGCAACGAATCGGCCCGCCGCGGTCGGCGTGGGCTGCATGGTCGCGATGCTATCGAGTGCTGTGGCATCGTTCACATGGCCGATCGCGACGAGGACCTTCACAGAACAGCGAGCAACCGCACGCCCTACCGCGAGGTTGTCCCAGCTCCCAAGGTCGCCTTTGCCGCCGCCGCCACGGGTCACCACCACCAGGTCGAACCGGTCGCGCTGCGACTCGATGGCAGAGAAGGCCTCCAGCACCGTCCGCTCAAGCGCATCACCCTGCACGCGCACATCGAAGTCGGTGACCGCAAAGCCGTAACCCGATTCGCTGAGCTGCTTCCGAAAGTCAGTGTAGCCGTCGGTACCCACGCTCGACACCAGTGCGATCCGCATGGGCAGCAGCGGCAGCGGCCGATCGAGCGCCATGCGCGTTAGCCCCTCGGCGGCAAGTGCGCGCAGCACCTTGTCGCGCTGCAATGCAATCTCGCCGAGCGAGGCCGCTGGGTCGAACTCCTGGACCGAAAGCATGACCTGTCCGCGCCTCTCACTCAGCGAGACCTTCACCCGGGCGCAGATCGCGAGGCCGTTCGTCAGTTCGAGACCCGCGTCTCGGAGAGGGCGCATGACCCGCTCCAGTTCGCTTGCCCATACGCAGGCCTGCAACGTCACACTATCCCTGCCCGCAGCGTCGACCTCGGCGATGGCGAAGAAGAAGCCGGCGTTGGTCGCGGTGCCATTGTTGGGCCGGAAGCTGCCGCGCACCCAGATGCTCTCCGGGACCGCGCGGCTGACCGCGCTCTTCAGGTCGGAGGCGAGCTCGCTCATGGTCTTCCCACGAAGGGGCCGCTCGATGGCCATCGTCTCCGCCAACATCGCGGAGACGGCTCCGGCACCCGTTGCCGCCCGCCACTCCGCGGGCATGACGAAGCCGAGCGCCTCGAGCCGTGCCACCTTGGCAGCGTCGATGTCTTCGCGCAGGTGCCAGCCCTTGTCGTCGCCGTTGAAGCGGGCCCCGAGCGCTTTGACATCGTCCTTGCGCGAGTCGCCGAAGCGCAACTGGACGACAAGCTCACGTGTCGCTTCTTGGTATCGGATCGTCATTGCCCCTGCCCTACTCTGGCCCATCTTGGAGCATCAAGCAGAGAGTTTCAAGCGGCATGCGCGCAGGCCTGCCGGTGCTCACAACGCCTCTTCCTTGCGAAGCGCAGAGCCCCGCTCTAACCCGCCCTTGCACCACTCTCACGAGGCTGACCATGATTGCCCCCGCGCCCGACGGCATCACCGTCTACAGCACCAACTACTGCCCCTTCTGCACCTCCGCCAAGCGGCTGCTCACTTCGCTCCGCCTCCCCTTTGAGGAGGTCGACCTGACGGGCAACGACGAGGCGCGCAAGGCCCTTGTCGCGCGGACGGGCCTCATGACCGTGCCCCAAATCTTCATCGGTACGGCCTCCATCGGCGGCTTCACCGATCTCGACGCGCTCCAGAAGGCGGGCGGGCTGCAGCCGCTGCTCGACGCAGCGGGCATCCAACGCACCGACCGCGCCTGAGCCGCTCCGTGCGCGGCACCTCGATGCGCATCGCAGCCGGCGCCATCGCCATCGCCGCGCTCCTCGGCGCCCCTGCGCTCCAAGCCGAAAACCCGGTTACCCTGAAGACCTCCGAACTGCCCCGGGCCTGGACCTCGGAGGAGGCGGCCGCGCTCACCGTCGCCCTTGAGACCCGCTGCCTACCGGTGCGCGTCGTCGAGCCGCTACCGCGCGGCAGCCGCCCCAAGGAGCTCATCATCGACGGCGTTGCGGTCTGGATGCAGCTGCCCGGCGAGACGGTGGGCCGGCTCATCACCCCCTTCACCCTCGTCGCCCGCGCTCGCACCATCGAGGTCTGGATCGGCGGCAGCTGGCGGCCCGTCTCAGCCGCGCACGGCACCCTGCTCTATGACCTCGCCGAGCTCACCAGCGAGGCGCCGCTCCCCATCGAGGCCGCGCCCGCGACCGTTGCGACGGTGCCCCCCTCCGACCCAGTCTTCTACTCCGTCGCCCCCATCGCTCCGGGCGTCGCCGCTGGCTCCGTTGCAGTCGTCATGGGCGACCCGCAGCCCCAAGAGCTCCGCTACTACGGACGGGCCTCCACCAGCCTCATGCGGGGCTATCCGCTCATCGACCGCCAGGGGCGCATCCAGGGGATGCTATCGACGGCCTCGCCTGACGGAGCTGGCGTGCTGCTGATCGGCGCAGACCGCATCGCGGAATGGCACGATGTGTGGGACCGGCTTGAGGGGATTGGCGGCCTCAAGCCTCGGGTCACGCGCAAGTCGGAACAGCTCTCCACCCCCGACCGACGGTGAAGTTCGAGCGGGTCCAGCGCGCTCTCGCGAAGCGGGATGGGGTGGTCGTCGCCTGCTCCGGCGGTTGCGATTCGATGCTGCTCGCCGACCTCGCACGCGAGGCTTGCGGAGCGCGTCTCCGGCTCGTTCATGTGAACCACCACCTGCGCCCGAACGCGGTCGCCGACGAGGCGCTGGTGCGACGATGGGCGGCACAGCATGCGCTCCCGCTGCAGGTGGTCCACCTCGACCCCGCCTCCCTCCGCGCTCACCGGGCCGGCCTCGAAGGAGCGGCACGGGCGGCCCGCTACCGCGCGCTGCTCGACAACACCCCCGCAGGCTGGACCCTGGCAACGGGCCACCATGCCAACGACCGGCTCGAGACCCTCCTCCTCCGGCTTCAGCAGGGTGCAGGACTCGGCGGGCTCGCAGGGCCGCGACCTCTGCTGAAGCGACGGGGCCACCCCGTCCTCCGACCCATGCTCCACCTCTGGCGCGAAGAGGTCGAGGCCGAGGCCGCGCGGCGCGCCCTCCCCTTTGCCAACGACCCAAGCAACGACGACCTCTCCTTCGACCGGAACCGGCTCCGTCACGCTGTCATCCGACCTTGGCTTGAGGAGGCCTCGACGGGCCCTCTCGCCCGCTCCATGGCGCTGGTCGCCGAGGAGCGCAGGCTGCTCCATCAGCTGCTCGCAGCGCGGCTGGACGAGGTGATGCAGCCGACGTCGGGTGGCTGGAGACTTCCGCGCGCAACGCTCACCGGCAGCCCCGCGCCGCTGGCCGCGGCGCTGCTCCGCGCGGCGCTCCGACGCTCTCCCTACGGCCGGCCTAGCGCAGCCTTCGTGCGGAGCCTGGTGGCACGCGCGGCCCGGCCCGGCCCCTTCGAACTCCATGGCGAAGGGCTGTCGGTGCGGGCCAGCCGTGACTGGATCGAATGGTCCAGCCCCGAACAATCGGCCTGAACCGGCAAACATTGTGGCCGGAGTGGTTGCAGCGGAACTAAGCCGCGCCTACCCATGGCTGCGTGGGCGCCGCTAGCACGATGGGATCGTGGCAGCGGCGTTACCAGACACCGACTGGGAGATTCGCGTGAAGCAAGCGCAGCGTTCCGTTTTTCTTTGGGCAGTTCTCGTCGCGGTCGCGATCCTCGTGGTGCAGCTTATCACCGCGGATACGAAGCCGAACAGCGAGATCCCCTTCTCGACCTTCCGCAAAGCCGTGGAGATGGGGGCCGTCAGCGATGTCGTCATCCACGACAACGGCAAGATCGAGGGCAAGATCAAGCCCGAGAAGGCCGAGGCGCTCGGCCTCAAGAAGATGACCGCCTTCGAGACGATGGGCCGCGTGACCGACGACCTGCAGGACCTCATGTCTGCCAAGGCCACCGAGTTCCGCTTCAAGCGTGAGGAGCCCAGCATGTGGGGCCCCATCCTGAGCGCGCTGCTCCCGATGCTTTTTGTCTTCGCCATCTTCTACTTCTTCATGCGCCAGATGCAGGGCGGCGGCAAGGCGATGAGCTTCGGCAAGTCGAAGGCCCGGCTGCTGAATGAGTCGAACAACAAGGTAACCTTCGAAGACATCTCGGGCGTCGAAGAGGCCAAGCAGGAGCTTCAGGAGATCGTCGAGTTCCTGCGCGATCCCAAGAAGTACACCCGCCTCGGCGGCAGAATCCCCAAGGGCGTGCTGCTGATGGGCCCCCCGGGCACGGGAAAGACGCTGCTGGCGCGCGGCGTTGCGGGCGAGGCGGGCGTCCCCTTCTTCACCATCTCGGGCTCCGACTTTGTCGAGATGTTCGTCGGCGTCGGCGCGAGCCGTGTCCGTGACCTCTTCGAGCAGGGCAAGAAGCAGGCTCCCTGCATCATCTTCATCGACGAAATCGACGCAGTCGGCCGCCACCGTGGCGCCGGCATGGGCGGCGGCCACGACGAGCGCGAGCAGACCCTCAACCAGCTCCTGGTCGAGATGGACGGCTTCGAGTCCAGCGAGGGCGTCATCCTCATCGCTGCCACCAACCGGCCCGATGTCCTTGACCCCGCGCTGCTCCGGCCCGGCCGGTTCGACCGTCGCGTCGTGGTTCCTCGTCCCGATTGCCTCGGCCGCGAAGGCATCCTCAAGGTCCACACCCGCAAGACGCCGCTGGCCCCCAACGTGGACATCAACACCATAGCAAAGGGCACGCCCGGCTTCGCCGGCGCAGACCTGGAGAACCTCGTCAACGAGGCTGCCCTGATCGCAGCACGCAAGGGCCAGGACCGTCTCGAGATGGTCGACTTCGAAGATGCCAAGGACAAGGTCATGATGGGCGCTGAGCGCCGCTCCGCCATCATCAGCGATCGGGACAAGAAGGTCACCGCCTACCACGAGGCCGGCCACGCGCTCGTCGCAATCATGCTTCCGCAGGGACGCGACGTCGACCCCCTCCACAAGGTCACCATCATCCCCCGCGGCCGCGCGCTCGGCGTCACCCAGCAGCTCCCCATCGAGGACCGTCTCAATGTGAGCAAGGACTGGGCGCTCAACCGCATCGCCATCGCCATGGGCGGCCGCGCCGCAGAGGAGATTGTCTTCGGACAGATCACCACGGGCGCTGGCCAAGACCTCGAGCATGCGACCGGAATCGCGCGCAAGATGGTCTGCGAGTGGGGCATGAGCGACAAGATTGGCCCGCAGCACCTTGGTGATGGCGGCGAAGAGGTCTTCCTCGGCCGCGACTACAACCGTTCCGGCCGCTCCTACTCGGAGAAGACCGCCATCGAAGTGGACGAGGAGGTGCGCAAGCTCCTGCAGGGCCGCTACGCTGATGCGCGGCAGATCCTCGAGGACAACAAGGCGATGCTCATTGGTATCGCCGAGGCGCTCCTCGAGTTCGAGTCCATCGACGGCGACGAAGTGAACGCTGTCGTTCACGGCAACATTGAGCAGGTGCGGAAGAACCGTGAGTCGGCCCGCGCCGCGGCAAAGGCCGCGCAGCCCGCCACCGCCTTCCACACCAAGGATGCCGCAGGGCCGCGCACGACCGATACGGCCGCTCTCCG
>CAIQPA010000513.1 GCA_903873545.1 uncultured delta proteobacterium | reverse complement strand
TGGGTCGCCAGCGTCTTCTGGGCGAAGGAGGCGATGGAGCCAAGGTCGGAGAGGTCGAGCGACTCGAGCGTGACGGAGCCGGAGGGCCGGAGCTCGAGGATGCGGCGAAGCGCCTCCGAACCCTTGCCCAGGTTGCGGCATGCGAGGACCACATGGGCGCCGCGCTGCGCGAGCATGCGGGCCGTCTCGAATCCCAGGCCGGTGTTGGCGCCGGTGATGATGGCGGTGCGGCCGGTCTGGTCGGGGATGTTGTCGAAGGTCCAAGACATGGCGGCTCACGCGTAGGGGGTTCGGCGCAGAGATACCCGCTTCGCCTGTCGATGTCACATCATGCGCCCAGCCCTTGCGGAGCCGTGCGGTCGCCCTCAACTCGCCCTCCTCTCTCCGCTCTGCTACGGCGCCGTGCGATGACGCTCACACTCCAGACAACCGAAGTTCGGCGGCCGCCCCGCGGCCCCATCTCTGCCCCCTCGCTCTTTGCCCGCGCGCCCTATCGCAAGCTGGCGCCGGTGAAGTTCTTCCCCACCAACGCGGCCGAGATGAAGGCGCTCGGCTGGCAGGCCTGCGATGTGGTGCTGGTGACGGGCGACGCCTACATCGACCACCCGAGCTTCGGCATGGCACTCGTTGCCCGCCTCCTCGAGTCGCAGGGCTTCCGCGTGGGCATCCTCGCGCAGCCCGATTGGTCCTCTGCGGAGCCCTTCCGTGCGCTCGGCAAGCCCGCCCTCTACTTCGGCATCACGGGCGGCAACATGGACTCCATGGTCAACCGCTACACCTCCGACAAGCGGTTGCGCCACGACGACGCCTACACGCCGGACGGCGAGGGCGGGAAGCGGCCCGACCGCGCCGTCATCGTCTATGCACAGCGCTGCCGCGAGGCCTTCTCCGGCGTGCCGATCGTGCTTGGCGGCATCGAGTCGAGCCTGCGCCGCATCGCCCACTACGACTACTGGTCCGAGAAGGTCCGGCGCTCCATCCTCTTCGACGCCAAGGGCGACATCCTGCTCTACGGAAACGCGGAGCGGGCGCTGGTCGAGGTCACCTGGCGGCTCGCCGAGGGTGAACCCATCAGCGAGATTCGGGACCTGCGCGGCACGGCCTTCGCGGTCAAGATGCCACTGGCCGGCTGGGCCGTTGCAGACTCCACCACGGTCGATGAGCCGGGCCCCGTTGAGCCCATGCCAAACCCCTACCAAGAGGTGGCGCCCGCCTCGCCGAGCTGCGGCACCGACACCGCCGCGGCACAGGGCATGGCGGCCCCCGTCGTCGAGGCCCCGCCCGTCGCCGTCGTGCCCTCCGACCTCTCACCCATCGTCGCGCCCGGAAACCGGGGCGCCATCCGGCTCCCGGCCTTTGAGGCCGTCGCAGACGACGCAATTCTCTACGCCCACGCCTCCCGCGTGCTCCACCGCGAGGCCAACCCGCACAACGCCAAGGCGCTCATCCAGCGCCACGGCGACCGCGAGCTCTGGGTCAATCCGCCGCCCATCCCGCTCACCACCCCGGAGATGGACTTCGTCTACGACCGCCCCTTCGCCCGCGTGCCACACCCGAGCTACGGCGACGCGAAAATCCCCGCCTACCAGATGATCCGCTTCTCGGTGACCATCCAGCGGGGCTGTTTCGGCGGCTGCAGCTTCTGCTCCATCACCGATCACGAGGGGCGCATCATCCA
>CAIQPA010000512.1 GCA_903873545.1 uncultured delta proteobacterium | reverse complement strand
GTCCACCTGCTGCTCGTCGGCGTCGAGGCGGCCGGTCGGGAAGAGGTGCTCGCCGTTCTCGAAGTCCTCGGCGATGAGCGGCACCTGCGAGAACTCCGCGGAGGGGAGGATGCCGGTGAAGCGGTTGGCGGTGAGGGCGGCTGCGGCGGCGTCGCTCACGTCGTCCTGGAGCGCGTTGGGCTCGGCGAGGAGGCGGAGCTCGACGGGGTTGGCCTCGCCGGCCATGGAGCGCTCGCGCTCCATCAGGTGGCCGTAGAAGCCGGGGGGCCGGCGCACGGTCTGACATGCGTTGTTGATGATGTAGTCGAGGTGGGGGAGCGTGCGCAGGAGCGTCTGGCAGAAGGCCTCGACGCTGGGGATGTGGCGCAGGTCGAGCCCGTGGATCTCGAGGCGGTGGCCCCACTCCGCAAAATCGGGCTCGGCGGCGTAGCGGCGGGCGGCATCGCGGGGGAAGCGGGTTGCGACGACCACGCGGCAGCCGTTGCGGAGGAGCATGATGGCCGACTGGAAGCCGATTTTGACGCGGGCGCCGGTGACAACCGCGATGCGGCCGGAGAGGTCGGCGACGGGGTCGCGGCGGCTGTGGTTGAAGTCGCCGCAGGCGGCGCACATCTGGTCGTAGAACCAGTGGATCTCGGAGTAGTCTTGGCGGCAGACGTAGCAGGAGTAGGCGGCGCGGCGCTCGCCGATGATGGGGCCGGCGGCGGGCTCTGCCGCGGGCTGGGCCGGGGCCTCGAGCTCGGCGGGGAGTTCGTAGCCAAAGCCGGGGAGCTGGGGCGGCTCGCCGGCATACTGGGCGATGCGGCGGGGGGTGGCGAAGATGGGGTTCTCGCGCATCTTTCGGATGGCGGTCTGGTCGAGGATGGCCTCTTCGTTGTCGCGCTTGTCGATTTTGCGCTGCTTTCGCTGGGCGCGGGAGAGCTGGCGCCGGGCCTGCATGTCGGGGTGGGAGACCTTGCCGGCGACCATGAGGAGCCGCTTGCGGCCCTCGGTGTCGAGGTGGGCGAGCAGGCTGCGGTTCTCGTCGACGGCCTCGAGGAGTTCGATGGCTTCGAGGAGGCGGGCGCCGAGGTCGGAGGGGGCGGGGGGCTGGTTGGGTTCGTGCATGGTGGAGGCGCAGGTAGCGGGGCAATGGCGGGAAGACCAGAGCGGGCGTCAGAAAGCGGCGCGACAGGCGGAGGACAAAAGGAGAGAAGGCCCCCGTTCTTTCGAACGGGAGCCAACTCTTGAGGCGGGGTGGACGGGACTCGAACCCGCGGCCTCCGGCGTGACAGGCCGGCGTTATAACCGACTTAACTACCACCCCTTGGGGGAGCGGTCTTCTAACCCAGCCGGTTTGGAGCGTCAACAGGTTTTTGCCATGCCGAGCACTTTTCGTCAGGTGGGGTGCATGACCCAACCACAGACCCCACTCGAGCGGGCGGTCGCCCGCGCCCGCACCCAGCCTCCGCCACGCGCCGGAGCGCCCTCCCCGCTCGCGCCCCAGCCTGCGCCCGCTCCAGGCCGGCCGGCGACCATGCCCGATGGCATCGCCCGCTTCTCCTGGGCGGCGCTCTTCGGCGGCCCCCTCTGGGCGGTGACCTTCAAGGTCTGGTGGGGGCTGGGCAGCCTGCTGCCCGTCGTCGGCATCCCCATTCTGGCCATCCTGGCCTTCCGCGGCCGCGAGGCGGCCTGGAAGGCGGGCAGCTGGCAGACGCTCGAGGCCTTCGAGGCGGCACAGAAGAGGTGGCTCTACTGGAGCACGATGCTCTCGATTGCCCTCTTCATCGTGCTGGGCGTAGCGGCCTACTTCGTCATCGCCCCGATGCTCGACGACCTGCAGGAGCTGGAGCAGGTTGTGGGGCTGCGCGGTGCGGCT
>CAIQPA010000511.1 GCA_903873545.1 uncultured delta proteobacterium | reverse complement strand
GCGGTGTCGTACTCATCGCCCTCGACAACGAAGGGGCTGCCCTCGCCAAGGCGGAAGTTGGAGTCGAAGTTCCGCGTGACGCCGCCGATGAAGAAGGAGGGGTCGAGACCGGCCTCGTGGAGCAGCCAGGAGAGGATGCTCGAGGTGGTGGTCTTGCCGTGGGTGCCCGTGACGGTGAGCAGCTGGCGCTCGGGGAAGAAGAAGAGTCGGAGTGCCTCGGGCATGCTGAGAAAGGGGAGGCCGCGCTCGACGGTCGCGACGGCCTCTGGGTTGTCGCGGCGCGAGATGTTCCCGACGACGACCAGATGGGTGTCGGGGGCGATGTGGCTGGCGTCGTAGCCCGACATGATCGTCAGTCCGCGCGCCTCAAGCCAGGTGCTCATGGGCGGGTAGGCCATCGCGTCGGAACCGGAGACCCGGTAGCCGCGCTGCGCGAACATGGCGGCGAGGGTACCCATCGCGGTGCCGCAGATGCCGATGATGTGGACATTACGGATGGTGTCGAGGGGCGGGAGCGGGGGGAGTTCGCGGCGTGCAGGGGCGGTCATGGGGCGTTCCGTCGCGTGAGGTCGACAAGGAGGTCGAGGCGGGAGATGGCGAAGGGTGAGTTGGCGAGCGCGTCGCTGCCATCCTGTGCAAGCAGCGCGAACTGCGTGCCGGCGGCGCGTGCGGTGGCTCGGTCCACCTCACTGTCGCCCACAAAGAGCAGCCCTGCCAAATTTTGGTCGGGCAGGTTGTGTGCAAAGCAGGTGAGCATGCAGGGGTGGGGCTTGGCCTCGACGAAGGTGTCGCCGCCGACGACGCGATCGAAGAGGTCGTGCCATCCCTTCTGCTCGAGGATGATGTGGGCAAAGCGCTCCATCTTGTTCGTCGAGAGCATGAGCAGGAGCCCCTGTTTGCGCAGGGTGCGGAGTGTCGCGGTGGCGCCCTCCATCTCTGGCGAGCCCTCACGAACGGAGGCTTCGTAGTGCCTGCGGTAGCAGGCGAGGGCGCTTTCGACCTGTGCACCGCGCAACTCCGGGAAGGAGGCCTCGACGAAGTGGCGGATCCCCCAGCCGATGCCGCGTGCGAGCCGCTCCCGCGGCTGCTCCGGTAGGCCGAGTTCTCGGCGCGCTGCGTTCATCGAGGCGGTGAGGCCGGCCTCGGAGTCGATGAGCGTTCCGTCGAGGTCAAATGCGACGGCAGAAATGGAGGTCATGGTCTCCGGCATGTTGAAGAAGTCGGAGGTCGGTGCTAGCCTACGTCCCCTTCGCCGCAAGTTCGGCGCATGCGTTCGTAGCTCAGTTGGATAGAGCGTTGGCCTCCGGAGCCAAAGGTCGCAGGTTTGACCCCTGCCGGACGTACTTACAAAGAAGCCACCAGACCTGAGAACGGGCTGGTGGCTTTTTCGTGTCTTGAGCCTGCTGCGAACCGCGCTGGCGTGATGCTCTGAGCGACTAGCCGCCGTATTCCGTCTGCAGCATCTTGGCGATGGTCTGCAGCTGCATGTTGGAGGTGCCCTCGTAGATCTTGCCGATCTTGGAGTCGCGGAAGAACTTCTCGGCCGGGTACTCCTTGGTGAAGCCGACACCGCCGAGGAACTCGATCGCGAGCGATGCCGTGCGCTCGGCCACCTCTGAGGCGAAGAGCTTGGCCATGGCAGCCTCCTTCACGAAGGGCTTCTTGGCATCCTTCAGCCGGGCCGCGTTGTAGACCATCAGCCGGGCGGCCTCGATCTCCATCGCGACGCGCGCATACTGGAATTGCATGCCCTGGAAGCTGGCGAGCTTCTGCCCGAACTGCTCGCGCTCGAGCATGTACTTCATCGAGTAATCGAAGGCTCCCTGGGCCAGTCCGAGCATCTGGGCGCCGATTCCGATGCGGCCCTCGTTGAGGGTCTCGATGGCGATCTTGTAGCCCTTGCCGACATCGCCGAGCACCTGGTTGTCGGGGACGAAGCAGTCCTCGAAGACGAGCTCGCAGGTGCTCGAGGCGCGGATGCCGAGCTTGTCTTCCTTCTTGCCGATGGAGAAGCCGGCTGCGTCTCGCTCCACGAGGAAGGCGGTGATGCCGCGGTAGCCCTTCGAGAGGTCGACGTTGGCGAAGACGATGAAGAGGTTGCTCTCGCCGGCGTTGGTGATCCAGAGCTTGCGGCCGGTGAGCGACCAGCCGCCTTCGCGACGCTCGGCGGTGGCGCGGAGGGCGAAGGCGTCGGAGCCCGAGCCTGCCTCGCTGAGGGCGTAGGAGCCGATCCAGGAGGAGGCCAGCTTGGGCAGGTACTTCTGGCGGATCTCTTCGGTGCCGAAGTTGAGCACCGCGTTGACGACGAGCGTGTTCTGAACATCCATGAGGACCGAGATGCTCGGATCGACCTGGGCGATGGCCTCGATGGCGAGGATGGCGCTGAACATGTCGGCGCCCGCGCCGCCATAGGCCTCGGGGATCTCGATGCCCATGATGCCCAGCTGGAACAGCTCGGGGATGAGCGCCTTATCGACCGCGGCCGCCTGGTCCATGCTGTGCACGCGGGGGCCGATGCGCTCGCGGGCGAAGGCGAGCACGGTGTCGCGGAAGAGGTACTCGTCTTCAGAAAGCTGGGTCAACGGCAGGGTGCTCAAGGCGGTTCTCCGGTCTGGTGCGGCTGCTGGCATCGCAGTCGCGCGCAGCCTAGTCACTCGGGCGAAAGGCAAAAGCCCCTCGTGCAGTGAGCGGCACATTTCGCATCGTTCCAGCGATCGGGCGCCGCGCCACTTCCTTGACGGCGCCTGCCTACCTCCATACCTCGCCGCCCAGCCTGCCCCCTGATGAGGTGTCCGATGAGCGACGCAGTCTATCCCAATCCTAGTTCCACGGCGCTGCTGGTCATCGACATCCAGGAGCGACTGATCGGGGCGATGGAGCCGGAGAGCGCGCAGCGCATGGTACGGCAGACGGCGCTCCTTATCGCGACGGCCGCGGAATTCGGCTGGCCGGTGGTCTACTCCGAGCAGTATCCCAAGGGGCTCGGGCCCACGGTGGAGAGCCTGCGTGTCCCGCTCGAGGCCTGCGGCGCCCGCAGGGTGGAGAAGGTGGAGTTCTCCTGCTTCCGCAACGCCTCCTTTGCCGCGGAGGTCATGCCGATGCTCCCGAACCATCTGATTGTGGCCGGCATGGAGGCCCATATCTGTGTGCTTCAGACGGTCACCGACCTGCAGGCGCGAGGCCATCAGATCTTCGTTCCTCTTGATGCGGTCAGCAGCCGTCAGGCCGATGCGCGCGACAACGGTCTTGCGCTCATGGCCCGCGCGGGTGCGGTGGTGACCAACGCGGAGTCGGTGGTCTTCTATGCGCTGCAGCGGGCGGGAACGGAGCGGTTCAAGCGGCTTCAGGCGCTCATCAAGTAGCGCCTCCTGCCGTGTCGCCGCTGGTTAGCCCTCGGCCTGCGCGACGAGCACAAACTTCTTGCGGGCATGGTCGGCGCGGGTCCGGATCTCTTCGAGTTTGAGCTCGTGGTAGGGCTCCTTGCGGGCATCGAGGACCCAGGTCCAGGTCACATCGCTGGTCGGAAAGACGACATCTCCGTCTTTGACCGTTGCCTCGCCGACGAGGGAGCCGTCGATGCGATAGAGGAGCAGTTTTCCGTCAGCCATGGTGTTTGCCTCAAAGGGGTAGGCCGCAGCGGCCGTTCAGATTCAGGTTGGCCTGTTAGGCGAAACGGCGCTCGCTGGCGACCCATTCGCGTGGGGTAGCGAGCAGTGAGCCCTCTTCGATGAAGTAGACGACAGGGGGGAGGGCGCGGCGCGCGGCCTCTTGGTGGCTGAAGGCTGCCTCTGCGAAGGCGGCGGCGCCGTCGCGGCTGAGCGGTGCGACAAAGAGGTGGTCGGGCGAAGCAGCGGCCAGCATCAGCCCGTGACGAGCCCGGTCGAAGAGGTGGGTTGCCAAGATGGTGAGCCGAGCAGCGTCGGCGCCGTCGCCGTGGAAGGCGCGCTCCATGGGGTAGCTTGCACCGTCCACTGGCCGGAAATCAGCGCGGGTGCGGTGGAGCAGCATGGAGGCCGCTGCCCGCTCGATGCGCTCGGGATGCACTGTCCACTCTTCGCGGAGCCGCTCGGTGATGGCGAACCGGCGGTCGCGTCCCTCGAAGACGAAGTAGAGCGTGTGGTGGTCGTTGAGCTTCCATGCAACCAGCGGCTCGCCTGCTATCGCGGCATATCCACGCCCGAAGGCGGCCGTGTCGAGCAGGCTCGTGATGGAGGCTGCGGCCGAGACGAAGTCGAACTTGGAGGCGGCGGGCAGGCAGGGGGCGGCAAGGGCAAAGGCTGCGCCGCGGAGGAAGGCGCCGTCGTCACTGCCGCCGAGCTGCTCGTCGAGCCACGAGGCCGCCACCCGCTTGCGCGCCTTGG
>CAIQPA010000510.1 GCA_903873545.1 uncultured delta proteobacterium | reverse complement strand
GCTCACGGTCGAAGGTGGGCTCGAGGTAGCGCCGATTGAAGAGCCCCGTCATCGGGTCCCGGTTGGCCTCTTCGCGAAGCGCCGTCTGGAGCTTGCGGTTCTCCTCGAGCTGCCGGTGCAGCGCCTCCTCCGACTCCTTGCCCTTGGCAGACATCTCGTGGAGCCGGCGCGACCGCAGGTAGGCCTCGAAGGCCACCGTGAGGAGGTAGCCCGTGACGCAGATGATGGCGAGCGCAGTCACATGGTCTGCCGTCTGGGGATCATACGAGCCGCCGAGTGCGAGCTGCGCCGGCAAGGCGCCCAGCACAAAGAGCGCAAACCCCTGCAACAGCCCTGCGATGCCTGCAAACGCGGTCAGGTTGACCGTCGCAGCGATGAACAGCACGAAGGCGATCCAGAGCGGGAAGCCGAGCGCCGAGGCCCAGGCCCCGTAGATGAGCGCATCCACCCGCAGGTTCCAGAGCTCTGCCGGCCAGGGCGCCGCGGACTGCTTCGCAAGCCGATAGGCCGCCACCGGCCACCCCAGAAACGTGACCCCCAACGCAACCCAGAGCAGCGAGTGCACCGACCCCGTGAGCATGTGCGCCCCAATCGTCAGGAGAATCGTCACGAACCCGATGGTTCGGTTACGATGATTCATCCGAACCGCCCAATGTACTTGCTGCGTCACGGTTACCGCACAGGCTGAAGACTTCTATCCCCCGTAGCAAAGCCGCACACCCCGAACCAGAAACGAGGGGAGGTGGGTTACAGCCTGCCGCGACGCCGGCCGCGCCCAGAGAATCCAGACCGCCGCTTGCTCCCCGAGGTCGCAAGAGCCGTGCCAAGCCGTTGACCGCGCTCCCGCTCCGCCCGATACTCGGCGCTGCCACCCACCCGGACGCCGACCATGCGCACCCGACTCACGCTCCTCGCCCTCGCCCTCCTCGCCGCAGCCTGCGCGCAGGAGCCGGTCGACCCCTTTGCCGAGAACCTCGACGAGACGGGCGCGGGCCGTTGCGCAGGCGACCTCGCCCTCCGCGCCAGCCTCCACCCGAGCGACGGCTTCGTCTCCTTCGGCGACGCCTCCGGCTTTGCGGCCATCCGCCCCGATGGCAACACGCTGACCGCCTGGCTCTTCTCGGCTGCCGGCCACGACGGCGGCTGGAGCGAGATCGCCACGCTCCCCGACGGCACCGGCCCCATCGCCGAGGCAGAGATTCGGCCCACGGGCAACGGCAGATATGCGGCGCTGGTGCGCACCGAGGGGCTGCCGACGGGCGCAGATCCCGCGGGCTGCGATGGCGCGGCAGAGACCCTCTGCGACGCTACCGACTTCGGCCAGGCGCTGGCGGCCGGTGAGGGTTCGGGCAGCAGCCCGCTGCCCGATTGCACCGACGCGCTCACCGCGGAGAACCAGGCCCTCGTCGACGGCTGCATCGCGGAGGGCGAGCAGTTCTGCCGCGACAGCGGTCGCCTCACCGTCGAGCAGCTGGCCGCCGCCAGCAGCTGCCTCGACGCGGTCAACGCCCTGCCCGAGGGCCCCGTCAAAGACCAACTCTACACCGACCTCGCCGACGGCTATCTCGCCTGCCTGGCGGCCGCCCCGCCAGCCGTCAGCGCCGCCACCGAGGCCATCACGCTTGGCCGCCAGCGGTGTGAAGAGGCGGCCGGCTTCACGGGAGCCACCCTCAACCTCGCATCCCTCGCGACCGGCTCGCCCAGCAGGCTCTTCACCAACACTGGCCTGCTCCCCGCCGAAGGCCTCAGCCTCGTCCACGATGTCGAGTTGGCCCCCACCGACGCCGGCCTGCTGGTCGCGGTCGTCGGCGCCCCCACCACCGAACTCGTCGCCGTGGAGCTCCGCACCGCCCTCCTCGACCCCGCCACGGGGCGGTCCACCGCGCCGCTCACCGCCATCGACACCACCGGCTGCACCCTCGACCGCGAGGCCCGCGACCTCACCCTCACGGGCGGCGGCGGCCAGTGGTTCCTGCTCGGCAGCAGCCTCAGCCCCACCGGCCTCTGCCTCGTCCCCATCGACGCGCGGGGCCAGCGCACCTCCGACCCCGTCCGCCTCATCGCCGGCGACGGCGTTGACTACGCCGCAACCTTCGCGGACGGTCAGCTCTGGGTGGCCCGCGGCACCCCCGCGGCCACCACGCCCGTCGAGCTCACCCGCTACGATGCCGCCGGCACGGCCATCGATTCCGAACTCCTCTCCGCCCCCTTCGCCTGCCCGCTCACCTCGCTCAAGGAGAGCGCCATCCTCATCACAGCGGAGGGCCTGCAGGTGGCCTACACCGCGGTCTGCAGCGACGGCTCGAAGCAGTTCTACACGGCGGGCCGCACCGTGGCCGGCGCCCCGCTCTCGTCCTGGATTGCCACGGTGGACAGCACCCGCAACGCCCTCTTTGCGGGCGGCGCGACGGGCCAGTTCAACTACCTCTACGACGCCACCGCGGGCGCCTACCGCGTCCGCACGGGGGGGTGCGAGGGGCGTTAGCCCCTACGCTCCGACGCGCGCGTCGAACAGCTCCGACCGCACTCCCGTCGCGGCGAGCACCCTGCCCCGAAACTCGCTCGTCGGGAGATCAGCGCGCCTGCAGCCGCTTGGTGAGCGCCGCGAGCGCCTGTTCGGGAGGTAGCGCCTTGAGCTGCTCCACCTCGTGAGAGGGGAGCAACTTCTTCGCAATCGTTAGCGCAGCGCGCAGCATGCCGCGCTTCTCCCCCTCTTGCCG
>CAIQPA010000509.1 GCA_903873545.1 uncultured delta proteobacterium | reverse complement strand
GGGGGATAGCCGTGGCATTGGCCGCGACATAGGGAGGCCAGGCGCTGTCGGGGGTGGGGGTGCAGACCTTGAGGGCCGCTGGGAGGGCGGGCAAGGTCCAGGTCGGGACCTCGCGGCCTGCGATGATAGAGTACGCCGCGCGGCCTACGATGACATTGGTGGTAGCTCCCAGCGTTGGGCCGACCCACTCGATGCCGCTGTTGTTGCTCACATCGGCCAGGGAGCAGGAGCGGGAGGCGCACTGGCTGTCTACGGTGCAGGACTCGCCGAGCTCTTTGCCGATGTTGACCACCAGGTTGTAGGGAGCGGCGCCACTGCCGATGGGGGCGGTGCTGGTGACGATGAGGTAGATGGGGTTGAGGCTCTGCGCCCGGAAGCGGATGATGGCCTCCTTCTCCTTGGTGGTGGCGGAGGTGTCGCCCGTGCCCGTGTCGTCGATGGCTTCGGCGTTGCCCGAGGCGGTTGCGAGCCGGTTGCACTGTAGGCTGCCCACCGCAGGGTCATCGCCGTAGAGGTAGAGGGCCGGGATGAACCGCTCCGCTGTGCCGCGCAGGCCGGTGCTGCTCACCTTGAAGAAGAAGGTCTCGCCCACGCGCGAAGGGGTGAACTTGAACTTGTCGGAGGCGGTTGGCACAGGCGCCGCGCCGTCATTGTAGCCGAAGGAGCTGTCGCCGCCGGTCAGCGCGCCTGTGGTGGTGGTGAAGTCGAGGCGGTCGCTGACATCGCCCGCCAGCGGCACGGCTGTGCCGTTGGTCACAGCGGCCCGGTCGGAGCAGACGGTTTTGATGCTCTCCAGGGTGACGGCAGCGGTCGAGGCGAGCGGCTGGTCTGCGACCGGGATGCAGACAGGGGTGACGCCCGGATTGCCCACAACAGCGGTGGTCGGAGTGGTGGTATCGGCCTCGGCCACATAGCCGGGGGCGCACCGCTGGCAGAGGCCCCAGCTGCTCCCGTTCCAGGTCGAGAAGCCCGAGATGTTCTTGCTGACGCAACCCTTGACGTCGGCCTCGCAGGAGGCGCCATCGAGGTGGTAGCCTGTGCCGCAGTCGCCGCCCGCGGGGGCCTGCACCACGCTTCGTACCAGCCGGAAGCCGGTACTTTCGCCCTGCGTACCTCTGCCCGTGCCCGAATCCAAGGCGCGGTAAGCAGTGTTGAAGGCCAATGTGTTCGCGCCGCCAGACCAATTGCTGCTTGACCCGTTGTTGAATGCGTCTGAGTAGCCGCCTCCCCGAAGGATAACCGCAGTAGGGGCAGTGGCCGGGTGGATCACGAGCCGACCCTGATAGTCGGTCCTCTCAAAGTAACTGGAGCCATCAATGGTGATGGCTGTTGTCGGCCAATAGGGGGAGGTCGGGTCCTCATAGTCCTCGACCAGCTCCCAGACATTGCCTGCCATGTCGTAGAGGCCCCATGCATTGGGCAACCCGGCGACGGCAGCCGCGTTGGCCACGCCCGTGGCGGGCTTTGTCTTCACCGCCTGCGGCCGCGTCGTGGTCGTGTTGGTCCAGAACGAGGAAGCGGTGGGGTTGGGATAGGTCGCGTTCCCGTAGTTGATGGGCGTCGTGGCGTTGTTTGCGTAGGCTGGTTCGGTGGGGTTGCCCGCGCGGGCGGCATACTCCCACTCCATCTCGGTGGGGAGCCGGTAGCCGGTGCAGTTCAGTTTTGCGTTACCCCCCTCCACGCCCGTACAGGCGTAGGCGCCATCCTTCCAAGTCTTGGCATCGGTGGGGCAGCCGATGAGGTTGTAGCACTCCTGCAGCCCCTCTGCGACGGAGCGGGCGTTGGCGAAGGCCATCGCAGACCACCAGTCAACCCGGGTGATCGGGCCCGCATCGAAGTTGTTGTCGGTGGAGTTGGATGCCCCTGTGGCGGTCTGCCAGGGCGAGGGGTTCTCGCCACCCGAGAGCGACTTCCAGGCGGCCTGGGTGGTCTCGGTCTCGTCCATGAAAAAGGAGCGGGAGATGGCGAAGGTCATGCTTACGGTCGAACTGACCTTCTTCAAGAAGGCGCCGGCGGGGATGGTGACCATGCCGCGCGGCGCGCAGCGGTCGTTGGCGGTGCCCGCGGGCGAGGTGGCACAGTAGCCCGCAGCACACTCCGAGTCGGAGCTGCAGCGGGAGCCGTTGGAGGCCTTGCAGGCGGGCCCGACAACCTCATAACCCGTATCGCAGAACTGGGGCTGGCAGCCCGACGCAGTCTGGATGCCATCGCCGTTCTCCACGTTGCAGGCCACATCGTCTGCTTCGCAACCCGCTCCCGAACGATGGAACCCCGCCGGGCAGGCGAGCCCGGTCGTCCAGCTGCTCACGGAGCGGGCAAGCCGGATGCCGATGTATTTCGAGTTCGACGAGCCGATCGCAACCTGGGTCCGGCCGTAGACCGTGCTGCCCGTCGTGGCCACGGAGCCGCCGCGCGCGATGCGGGGGCGCATGACCAAGGCGTTGTTGACCAAGACGAGGCTGCTGCCCGAGACAAGGGGATCGATGGCCCCGTTTTGGTAGAGTTGGTCGTAGCCATCGGCCACAAACTCAGCGACGTTGCCGATCACATCGTAGAGGCCCCAGGCGTTGGCCTTCTTGGTGCCAACGGGCTTGGTAAATGCGATGTTACCCGACTCCCAGAGGTAGTCGGCACTGAAGCCATTTCCCCAGAAGGCCGCATCGGTGGAGCCTGCGCGGGCGGCATACTCCCACTCCGCCTCGGTGGGGAGCCGGTAGCCCGTACAGGCCGGCACCTCTGCGTATCCCGTGCAACCATAGATGCCGTCGCTCCAAGCGTAGAGGGTGTTTTTGCAGATTGCAGCAACAGCGGCCACCTCCGTGACGGCTGGCTTGAAGGTCAAACCCGCGTCGCAACCGCTCGAAGCATTCAGCCCAACGAGCTTGGTGCAGCTTGCAGCAATGCTTCCCGAGGCGGCGACGTAGGTGAAGCCGGCTGCACAGGTCGTTCCCGTTGGCGTGGCGGTCTCGATGCAGCCTGCATCCGAGCCCGTGACCGCCGCAACCGGGGCGGTGTAGGTGTAACCTGCGGCGCAGGTGGTTCCCGTCGGCGTTGCGGTGGAGAGGGTATCCGCGTCACAACCCACGAGCGAATAGCAGGCCCCGACGCCGTCGGCAGCAGAGCGGGCGTTGGCGTAGGCGAGTGCGGCGTAGAAGGAGATGTCCTCCACGGGCACCCCTGGCTGGGCCAAAGGGTTCGTGCCGCAACTTGGACCCGCAGACTGATTGCAGGCAGGGTTCACACCCCCTGAAACCGCCTTCCAAGCGCCCTGGGTTACCTCTGTTACATCGATGAAGAAGGGCTTGGTGAGGGCCACCCGATGGTGGACCTCGTCGAACTGGTGGTTGGGCTCGCCGGCATAGGAGCCCATGAAGAAGCTGCCCGCAGGGATGAAGTTCATGTCGGCCGGGGCGCAGCGATCGTTGATGGAGCCGTCGGGGCCGGTGGCGCAGCGGCCTGCGTCGCACTCGCTGTCGAGCTGGCAGAGCTCACCCAGCTGCAGTTTCTCGGGGACGGTGCAGGTCACATCGCTGCTCGCGGCCGGCCCGATGGCGCAGGAGGCGAGCGCACCGCCCGCAAGACCCATCTCGCCCATCGCGCCCATCTCGGGCATACCGCCCGGCACGCCGACGGGGAGCACGCCACCCATGCCGCCCATGCCGCCGACGCCACCGGTGCCGCCCGTGCCGACGCTCACCGTGATGGAGTCGGGGATGGCGAGGTCGGTGGCCTTGGCAATGCCGACAGCCCAGCCGCCCGCGCCACCGCCACCGCCACCGCCGCCGCCGCCGGAACCACCTGCGCCGCCCGCTGCAAACCAGTCGTTGTTTCCGCCGCTGGTCTGCCATGAACCCGTGTCGAGCATGGGAGCCGTGAAGGAGATGGAGGACTTGTTCTGCGCCCCACCCTGCTGGCCCGCGCCGCCGTAGCCGCCGGAGCCACCAACGCCCGCGCCGGTGACCTCGATGGTCACACCGGTCGTGGTGGGGAGGGTATCGGGGTCACGGATGAGCATGCCGAAGACGGAGCCGCCGGATGCGCCCGGCGTACCGCCGCCGCCGCCGCAGC
>CAIQPA010000508.1 GCA_903873545.1 uncultured delta proteobacterium | reverse complement strand
TCGGTGCGGTCGGCGTCGTTCCAGATGACGATGTCGTCGCCGCGTCGGTTGGCCGCGAGGAGCTCGAAGCGGCCGTTGGCGGTGAGAGATTGATCGGAGATGATGCGCTCGAGCATGCGCTGCGCATTGTCGAAGAGCTCCTGTGCGGCCGAGCCATACTCGGGGTGCTTAAGGATGCGCGGGTAGCTCCCCTTCAGCTCCCAGGCGGAGAAGAAGGGCGACCAGTCGATGAAGGGAACCAGCTGCTCGAGCGGTAGCGACTCAAAGGTCCGCCGCAGCGGTGCAACGATGGGCGCGCTACGGCCAACCTCCGTGCGCTCGCCGTTGGCGCGGGCTGCGTTGATGGAGAGCAGCTTGGAGGCCTGGCGGTCGGCATGCTTCGTCCGCTCCGCCTCCTGCAGCGCCGCGTTGTCGCGCAGGAAGTCGCCGCGGAGCTCCTCCGAGAGCAGCGCGCCGGCAACACCGACCGCCCGCGACGCGTCGAGCACATGCAGCACGGGACCGGCGTAGGCCGGCGCGATCTTCACCGCGGTATGGCGCCGGCTTGTGGTCGCGCCACCGATGAGCAGCGGCACGCTCAGGCCGGCGCGGCCAAGCTCCGTGGCAACATAGACCATCTCTTCGAGCGAGGGGGTGATGAGGCCGCTCAGCCCCACCAGGTCGACCTGCTCGCGCAGCGCAGCCTCAACGATGCGGTCGGTTGGGACCATCACGCCGAGGTCGACGATGTCGTAGTTGTTGCAGGCAAGAACGACCGACACGATGTTCTTGCCGATGTCGTGAACGTCGCCCTTCACGGTCGCCATCAGAATGCGCTTCCGCCGCTCCACCAGCGCCGGATTTGCGAGCCGCTCGGCCTCCATGTGGGGGATGAGCCAGGCAACCGCCCGCTTCATCGCGCGTGCGCTCTTCACCACCTGCGGCAGGAACATCTTGCCTGCGCCGAAGAGGTCACCGACCACCGACATACCGGCCATCAGCGGCCCCTCGATCACCGCGATCGGTCGCCCCAGCTCGGCGAGGGCCTCCTCGGTGTCTGCCTCGATGAAGGCGTCGATTCCCTGCACCAGCGCATGGGTAAGCCGCTCGGTTACGGTGCCGCTTCGCCATGCGTCTACCTTGGCCTCAGCACGCACTGACGCCACCATGGTCGCAGCGTGAGCGACGAGCCGTTCTGTGGCGTCCGGCCGCCGGTTGAAGATGATATCCTCGACCATTCGCAACAGCGTGGGCTCAATCTCGCGATAGAGGGCGAGCTGACCGGCGTTCACGATGCCCATGTCCAGACCGGCCGCGATAGCGTGGTAGAGGAAGGCCGCGTTGAGCGCTTCACGAACTTCTGCGTTGCCGCGAAAGGCGAAGGAGAGGTTGCTCACACCACCGCTGAGCCGCATCGCTGGGAAGGCCCGCTTGAGCGCCCGCACCGATGCGATGAAGTCGACCGCGTAGTTCGCGTGCTCCTCCATGCCGGTGCCGATTGCGAGCACATTGGGGTCGAAGAGGATATCCTCCTCCTCGAAGCCCTCCTCCCTCAGGATGGCGACCGCGCGCGCCGCAATCTGAAGTCGTTGCGTGACCTCGGTGGCCTGCCCGGTCTCGTCGAAGGCCATGACCAAAACCGCCGCACCGAAGCGCCTGCAGATGGCGGCCTGACGACGGAAGGAGGCCTCGCCCTCCTTGAGGCTCAGCGAGTTCACAATCGCCTTGCCCTGCACGCAGCGGAGCCCCGCCTCGATGACCCGGAAGTCCGACGAGTCGATCATGATGGGCAGCTTTGCAATCGCCGGCTCACTCGCGACCAGATTCAGGAAGTGCGTCATCGCCTCGACGGCGTTCAGCATCGCCTCGTCCATGTTCACATCGAGGATGTTTGCGCCACCCTCCACCTGGCTCCGTGCAACGTCGAGCGCCTCGTCGAACATGCCCGATCGTATGAGCCGCGCGAACTTCGCAGAGCCCGTCACATTGGTCCGCTCGCCCACCATCACGAAGCCGGTTTCGTCGCGCAGCTCGAGCAGCTCCAGCCCGGTGTAGCGGCTCCGCTTCGGGGGCTCCGGGAGCAGCCGCGGCGCCACGTCCGAGACGCTCTTTGCGATGGCTTCGATGTGGTCGGGCGTGGTCCCGCAGCAGCCGCCCACGCCGTTGATCCAGCCGAGCGCGGCATACTCACGCAGGATGGCGGCGGTCTGTTCGGGCTCCTCGTCGTACTCTCCAAAGGCGTTCGGAAGCCCGGCGTTCGGATAGATGAGCGTGTAGCAATCGGCGACCCGCGAGAGCGTCTCCACGTAGGGCCGCATCTGGGTCGCGCCGAGCGCGCAGTTGATGCCGATGGTGAGGGGCTTTGCGTGGGCGATGGAGTACCAGAAGGCCTCCAGCGTCTGGCCCGAGAGGGTGCGTCCGCTGCTATCGGTCACGGTCACCGAGATCATGAGCGGAACCCGCGCGCCACGCGCTTCGAAGACCTCCTCCATCGCCACGATCGCCGCCTTGGCATTGAGCGTGTCGAAGATGGTCTCGATGAGGAGCAGATCCACGCCGCCGTCGAGCAGCGCATCGATCTGTTCGGCGTAGGCCTCGCGCACCTGGTCGAAGGTCGCCGCACGGAAGCCGGGGTTGTTCACATCGGGCGAGAGCGAGAGCGCACGGTTGGTCGGACCGATCGCACCCGCGACGAAGAAGGGCCGCCCGGGCTGCTCCGCAGCGACCCGTTCCACCGCTCGTCGAGCGACCTGCGCGGCTGCGATGTTGAGCTCACGCGAGAGCTCCTCCAGCCCGTAGTCGGCCTGTGAGATCCGCTGCGACGAGAAGGTGTTGGTCTCGATGATATCGGCACCCGCACGCAGATACTGGCAGTGGATCTCCTCGAGCAGCGCAGGTTGCGTGAGCGCGAGCAGATCGCCGTTGCCCTTGAGGTCACGCGGCCATGCAGCGAACCGCTCCCCGCGCAGATCCTCATCGCTCAGCCGGTGCCGCTGGATCATGGTTCCCATCGCCCCGTCTAGGACGACAATGCGCTGCCGTATGAGCTCGGCGAGCGCTCCCTCCTGAAGTCGAGCAGCGATGGGTCGGGTCACGGGCAAACACTCCATTCATTACGCACCGTTGCGCAGCTGCTTCCGCCTAGCAGATTGCGCACCTTCTCGGTAGCGTCCGCATCCTCCTGCTGTCCTCTTCCCAGAGTTTCGCCATGCTCAAGACCGGCTCGCCATTCCCCGATTTTTCTGTGCTGAATCACGATGGCCGCCTGGTCACCGGGGCAGAGCTCCGCGCGCTAGGCACGCTCGTCGTCTTCTTCTATCCGCGCGCCAACACGCCCGGCTGCACGCTCGAAGCCAAGCGGTTCCGCGACGAGGCTCCGGCCTTCGCTGCAGCCGGTGCAACCATCGTCGGCGTCAGCCAGGATTCGCCCCATCTCCAGGCCTGCTTTGCCTCCGACCACAGCCTGCCGTTTGCCCTCCTCTGCGACGAGAAGGGCGACCTCTACCGCGCCTTCGGCCTCAAGAAGTACCTCGGCCTCATCCCCCGCCGGACCACCTTCATCTTCGGCCCCGACGGTCGTCTCGCCGAGACCTTCGACTCCATGCTCAACGCCGGCGAGCATGTGGATGTGGCCCTCAGCGCGGTTCAGCGCCTGAACTCCGGCACTCACTGAGCCAGTGTTCGACCAGACTCAACCGACCCGCGTAGCTGGGAGCGCGGGCCTGCCAGTCGTTCCAGTCCGGGTTAGGCAGGTCTGCGGCAACGAAATAGGAGAGCGTCTCTTCTGTCCAGCAGCGGAGCACGATCTCTTGCATTGTCCACATCAGCCGATCGTCACCGGCAATGCGGCCGTTGTGGATGGTAGCCAGGGTTCCGCCATGACCGCGCAGCATCATGCGCGCCCAGGTGCCGGCCTCTCGAGCGTTCACCTGCAGCGTCCGCCCAGTCTCGGTCTTCACGACCATCGTGATGCTGTCGCGCCAGGGCCGTAGGCCGGCGATCCGGTCGGCCGGGAGCACGACCACCAACCGGACATCGATCCAACCGGCGGGGAGCGCTGGCAACACAGGTCCGCCCACAAATCCGCCGATGAGTCGAACGCCCTCGCCGAACTTCGGCGCGACCGCAGCAAATCCGCGTTCGACGAGTTCCAGGCTCATTCGCCGTCTCCTTCAAAGGCCGAGAGTTCATGTTCGCGTCCGGCGAGCTTTGCGCTCCGCTTCGGGCTCTTCGTGCGCTCCACCTCGGCCAGGCGCGTCTCGAGCGTCTCGATGTTATCCATCAGTCGGGTGATGAGTTGTGCGATCGGATCCGGGAGATTCGCGTGGTCGAGCCCCTGGCGCACGCCGGACTTCTCGGAGGTTACTACGCGCCCCGGAACGCCGACGACGGTGGCACCTTCCGGCACGTCGCGGATGACGACCGAATTGGAACCCACCTTCGCTCCATCACCCAGGTGGATCGGCCCAAGCACGCTCGCGTTGGTGCCCACAACCACACCTCGACCGAGGGTCGGATGGCGCTCCTTCCGCTCGAGCGAGGTGCCGCCGAGGACGACCCCTTTGTAGAGCAGGCAGTCGTCGCCCACGGTCGCCGTCTCGCCGATGACGATCCCCATGCCGTGGTCGATGAAGACCCGCCGGCCGAAGCGCGCGCCGGGGTGAATCTCGATGCCAGTCCAGCGCCGGTTCGCATGTGCGAGCAGCCGAGGCGCAAGCACGAAGCCACGCTGCCACATCGCGTGCGCCGCCCTGTGCAGCCAGAGGGCATGCAGGCCCGGATAGACGAGCAGCACCTCGAGCGCGTGGCGCGCTGCAGGGTCGAGCCGCATGACGGTCTCGATGTCTTCGGCGATGACCTCGAGGAGCGCTGTGAGGTCGTGCGGGCCATCCGAGGCCGGCGTTAGCGTGACCCGGGCCGTAGCGTTCGGCCGATCGGGCGGCGCAGAGGGGGTGCGGGTGCGGAGCAGGCGCGCCGCTGTTTGGAGGAGCAGTCCGGCCATGGCGCTATCCGAAAAGCGGCGTGGAGAGGTAGCGCTCGCCGCAGGAGCAGACCACCGTGACGATGTTCTTGCCGGCCATCTCCGGCCGCGCCGCGACGGCCAGCGCCGCGTGCAGGTTTGCGCCGCTCGAGATGCCGCCCAAGATGCCCTCTTCACGCGCAAGCCTGCGAGCCGCAGCGAAGGCCTGTTCTGCCTTCACCATCACCACCTCATCGACGAGCGATCGGTCGAGATTTGCGGGCACAAAGCCGGCGCCGATCCCCTCGATGGCATGCGGTCCCGGCGGCTTGCCGCTCAGCACGGCACACTTGTCGGGCTCCACCGCCACCACTCGAAGCGTAGGGTTGTGGCGCCGCAGAAAGCGGGAGACGCCCGTCAGCGTTCCGCCCGTGCCAACGCCCGCCACAAAGCAGTCCACCTGGCCCTGCAGGTCGGTCCAGATCTCCGGCCCGGTCGTCGCCTCGTGTGCCGCTGGATTGGCGGGGTTCTCAAACTGTTGCAGCATCACTGAGCCGGGCTCGTCGCGGAGGATGGCGCGTGCACGATCCACTGCGCCCATCATGCCGCGGTTGGCCGGCGTGAGCTCGACCCTTGCGCCGAGGTGGAGCAGGAGCTTGCGCCGCTCCGTGCTGGCGTTGTCGGGCATCGTCAGGGTGAGCCGGTAGCCCCGCGCGGCGCAGATGAAGGCCAGCGCGATGCCCGTGTTGCCGGAGGTTGCCTCGACGATGCTGCCGCCCGGCAACAGGCGGCCCCGCTCCTCTGCATCCCGGACCATCGCGAGCCCGATGCGGTCCTTCACGCTCGACAGCGGATTGAAGAACTCCACCTTCACAAAGAGCCGGCCTGGAAGTCCTGCGCCAATCCGCTGCAGGGCAACCAGCGGCGTGTCGCCGATCGGCTGGGTGATGGAGGCGTAGAGCGTCATCGGTCCTCGAGAGGGGGTTGCCCCTGCTGCTGCAACCGTGGCGGTTCGTCAAGCCGCCGTCGCGGCGCCTCGGCTTGGGGCCTTCCGACGCCACCCCTCCGCCGCGCTGTCTACCCCCCTCCGCCATCCTGCCCAACCGCGCAGACAGATCCCGCAATCGACGCTTCAAAATCAAAAACGAATCAATGAATTCAATCACATGTGCCGCAAACAACAATCTTGCTCCCGCCCTTGCGATACCTGAAAAGGTGTTCACCATAGCGCTCCCTCCCTCCACCAGGTTTGTCATGCCATCATCTATGAGAGTGCTTCACACCGCCGACTGGCACCTCGGCTTCTCCAACGAAGGCGTCTCCCGCGCCGAAGACCAGCGCCGCTTCCTCGCCTGGCTGCGCGAGCTTGTTGTCTCCCGCGACATCGAGCTGCTCCTCGTCTCGGGCGACATCTTCGACCGAGAGATGCCCTCGTCCGAAGCCATGAAGCTCTACTACGATTTCCTCTCCAGCCTCCGCTCGCTGCCGCAGACGGTCCATGTGGTCATCACCGCAGGAAACCACGATGCGGCGCGTAACCTGGCGGCACCCAAGGAGCCGCTCCGCTGGGTGAATGCGACCGTCATCGGGCAGCTGACCGCCGACCCCGAGAGCTGGAACCAGGCGCTCCTCTCCTTCGATGCGCGCGACCCGAGCCACCCCGGCCTCGTTGTCGCAGCCGTCCCCTTTGTGCAGGCCTACCACCTCGGCAGTGTGCCGCAGGGCATGGAGGGCCAGGCAGAATCGCAGGCCCGCGCCGAGCATGCCATCGGAGGTTGCTACCGGCAGCTCGCCGAGGTCGCAGCCGAGCAGTTCCCGAACCGGCCGCGCATCGCGATGGGCCACCTCACAGTCGGGAAGCCGGCCCCCGAAGACAAACAGCTCCGGCGCATCCACTCGTGGGAGGGCGTTGGCGGACTGCAGGGTCTCTCCACCGACATCTTCGGCGCCGGCTACTGCTACGTCGCGCTCGGCCACATCCACCGCGCCTACGCGGTCAGCAGCGCGCCTCCCATTCGGTATGCGGGGAGCCCCGTCGTGCTCGACCACCAGGAGGCTGGCCGTCCGCACAGCGTCACGCTGCTCGAGGTAGAGGCCGACGGCACGGTCCGGCATGAACTTGTCGAGGTGCCACAGGCCCGCGCGCTGCTCAAGCT
>CAIQPA010000507.1 GCA_903873545.1 uncultured delta proteobacterium | reverse complement strand
CCGCCTCGCAGCCTTCTGCATCATCGCCTCCTCGAGCACTCTCTACGGCCGCCTCCTCGCAAAGGAGCCCCACTCGCTCATTGATCGCGAAGGCCGAATCGTCGAGCTGACCCGCGAACTCGAACAGCTATGCGATGAGGCCGAAGGGCTGCCCGCAACCAAACAGGCCGAGGCCATCGACCGGGCCACCCTGCTGCTCCGCACCCGCAAGCGGCTCGAGATGCTCGGCGTCGTACTCGCGGAGGTCACCCAGTCCTCCGACATCCTCTCCACCGCCTCCGAGATCGCCCGCATTGCGGCTGACGCAATCGCCACTGCCGTGCGTTTCGCAGAGCGGCTCCTGCGCGCCGACGCCCAGCATGTCGTTGTGCTCGGCATGGGCAAGCTCGGAGGGCGCGAACTCAACCTCTCCTCCGATGTCGACCTCATCTTCGCCTGCGAACCCCCCGTCGGCACCACCGACCTCGGACAGGCCGGCGCCGTCGCCCGCCTCGTCACCGCGCTCATCGACGATGTTACCCACGGCGGCCCCGTCTTCCGCGTTGACCTCCGCCTCCGCCCCTTCGGAACGCAGGGCGCCATCATCCACACCACCGACGAGCTCGTCGCCTACTACGAGAGCCACGGCCGCACCTGGGAGCGGGGCGCGCTCATCAAGGCACGGGCGGTCGGCGGAGACATCGCGCTCGGCGAGCGCCTGTTGGAGCGCCTCCGCCCCTTCGTCTTCCCCAAGGTCATCGACGAGAGCGTCATCGAGGAGATCGCCTCCACCAAGCGGGCCATTGACGCCAGCCTCCTCGGTCGCGCCGCGCGCGGCACCAAGCGTGGCTTCGACCTCAAACTCGGCAGCGGCGGCATCCGCGAGATCGAGTTCTTCGCGCAGGCCTTCCAGCTCGTCTTCGGTGGCCGCGAACCCGATGTCGCCATCGCGAGCACCGTCCCTGCCCTGCAGCGCATCACCCTGCGCGGCCACCTGCCCGAGCGCGACTGCCTCGAACTCACCGAGGCCTACCGATTCCTCCGCCTGCTCGAGCACCGGGTCCAGATGGATGAGGAGCGCCAGACACACGAGATGCCCGTCTCACTCGAAGAGCGTCGCAGGCTCGCCTGGCGCCTCGGCTTCGCCACCCCGGAGGCGCTTGAAGAGCAGCTCGAGGCCCATCGCGAGACCGTCTCGCGCCGCTTCGCCAGCCTCTTCGCCCGCGGGGCAGCAGAGCCCTCACCGGACGCCTGGATCGACGCAGTCCTCGACGGCGCCCAGAGCGAGGAGGCCCGTCTCGCGCTGCTCGAGCAGGCAGGCTTCGTCCGCCCCCGCCGCGTGCTCGCCGACCTCACCGCGCTTGCCGCCCCGCCCGACCCCGTGCTCGGGCCCCACGCGCCTGCCGCTATCCGCGAGGCGGCCACCCGCTTTGTCGGTGCCTGCTCACGAACCGCACTTCCGGACAGGGCCATGGAGCGGGCCTTCGAGGCGATGCAGGTCAAGTATGCCCGCTCGCAGATCCTCGAGATTGTGCGGCAACGGCCGCGTGCCGCCACCGTCCTCGCCTCCCTCTTCGGCGCCAGCGAGAACCTCGGCCGCTCCCTCGTCCGCAACCCCGGCTTCATCGACATCCTGTTGGGCGCCAGCGCCAAGCCCGCCCTCGACCTCGATGAACTCCGCGAAGAGCTCGCACGGCTCCTCAGCTCCGTCGACGACCGAACCTCCGGCTCGCAGCGCGAACCCCACCTGCAGGCCATCCGCCGCTTCCGCCTCATCGAAGAGCTCCGCCTCGGCCTCGGCCGCCTCTCCGGCCGCCTCTCCACACGAGAGGCCTCCCGAGGCCTCGCCGACCTCGCCGATGTCTGCCTCGAGTCCACCAAGCAAGAGGCGCTCTTCGACCTGGGCGACCGCATCGACCGGCGCTTCCCGCCCCGCCTCGGCCTGCTCGCCTTCGGCAAGCTCGGCGGCCGCGAGATGGGCCACGGCTCCGACCTCGACCTCGTCTTCGTCTTCGACGACGACCTCGCCCAGACCCCCCACTACGCCCGCTTCGCACAGCGCTGGCTCTCCTTCGTCTCCACCCCCATGGTCCACGGCCGGCTCTACACAGCCGACATGCGGCTGCGGCCCGATGGCTCGCAGGGCGCCGCCGTCACGACCGTCGAAGGGCTCTGCAACTACTACGCCGAGCGCGCCTGGCCCTGGGAGCGGCTCGCACTCCTCCGCGCCCGCCCCGTTGCCTCCTCGGCCCGCATCAGCAAGCGGCTCGATACCGCCATCGACGAGGTGCTGGCAAAGACCAACCTCGAGAGTGTCCGAGAGGCCATTGTCGGCGTCCGAGCCAAGCGGCTCTCCGAACTCGCACAGAAGTCCGGCCCGCTCGACTTCAAACTCATGGCGGGCGGCCTCGCCGACCTAGAGATTGCGGTCCAGTGGATGCAGCTCTCCGCCATCGTCGCCGGTACCTGGCAGGGCAAACGGCGCGGCAACACCTGGGAGGCGCTTGAGCGACTCCAGCGGCTCGGCACCCTGCCCAAGTCGCGCGGCAAACGGCTGGCCGAAGCGCTCGAGTTCTACCGCTCCGTCGAGAACTGGGTCCGGCTCTCCGAGGGCGACCAGGCCAGCACGCTCCCGGCTGCCGCAGACCGCCGCATGGCCGTCGCGCTCCGCACCATGGGCGACCGCCGCCGCGCTGCCCGCTTCGACGCCGAGATTGCGGAACGGGCCGAGGTCGTGCAAGAAACCCTGACCCACCTCGGGCTGTCGGGGTCGTAAGTAAGGGTATCGATGATCCCGCAGGCCATTCCAGTCATCATCCTCGACGCCGAACCCGCCACGGTTGCCCCCATCGAGGCCTTCCTCGCAGCAGCGGGATATCGTCCAACTGTCGTTGCCATCGGCGAGCAGGTCGCCATCCCCGCCCGCGCCATCCTTGTGGTGCAGGTGGAGCCGCCAGGCATGCTCGACCGCAGCCAGCTGCTGCTCGCCTGCCAGGAGGCCGGGGTGCCGGTCATCGCCTCGAGCGAACTCCTCGCAACCCCCACGCATCGCGAACTGCTCAAGCGCACCTACGGCCTGCTCGACGTCCTCCCGCGGCCGCTCGACCCGCAGGCCCTGCTCCAGCTCGTGCAGCGTGCCGCCTGGGCCCTGCCACCCGTTGCGCTCCCCGACTCCTCTCCGTCGGAACTCCCGCGCACCGTTGCCACGGCCGACCGCAGCAAGCTCGACGCCCCGACCGAGGCCGAGTCGCCCATCCTCGATGCCGATGAACTCGGCGTGGAGGATGACCTCTCCGACGAGATGTATGACGATGCAGGCGACCCGCCTGGCCTGCCACCGACCGTCGAGGTCGACTCCTTCTCAGATATCGCTGCGCTCGATGCGCCCGCCTGGAACAGCTGGAACCCCGACCTTGTCCCCGACGACGGTTCGCTCGCCGACCATGCCATCGCGACCGTGCTCGCGAGCGCCGCCATCGCGGGCTACGATGGCTCGCTGCTGCTCGCGAGCGAGGCCGAGCGCCTCGAGGTCGT
>CAIQPA010000506.1 GCA_903873545.1 uncultured delta proteobacterium | reverse complement strand
ATCGTTCGGGTCGATCTCGTCGCCCTTCAGCTCCCCGAAGGTCTTGCTGATGGTGCGACGGTTCACGCCCGTCTTCCGCTTCATGCTCCACTGGTAGGTGGTATAGTTACAGGCCTGCGAGGGCGGATGCCGCCGCGTCGGCTCCTCTGCGGCGGCCGGCTCAGGCGCAACCGACTCCGCCGCAGCAGAGCCTTCGAGCGCAGGGGCTGATGCCGAACCCTCCGCAGCCGGCGCGGGTGCCACCGACTCCACCGCCGAACCCTCCGGCGCAACCGCCACGGCCTCCGGCACGGGCGCAACAGCCGGCGCTGCCACCACAGTCACAGCCGTTCGGGCCACGCAGGCGGTCAGCAGGAGCAACGGAAGGAGGGAGCGAAGGCGAGCCACGACGTCCCTACTTCTTCTTCGCGCGGCGGTTGACGGGCGGCGCATCGAGCACCTCCATCGGGATGTCGTCATCGCCGTTCACATAGGGCGCCGGCCAGACATCTCCGCGCCGCTTCACGTAGGGCTCCTTGAGCCAGGCCTGGAAGTTCTGTGCATCCTGCATGTTGTAGCGGTAGTCGCCGTTGGTCGGCTTCGAGGCAGCCGTGCGGAGAATCCAGGAGTTCTCGTCAAAGTTCAGCCCCGCCATGTTGGCACGGAACTGCTCCGAGTAGGGCCAGTAGTCCTCGGCGTTCGACATGTAGACGACCCGAATCGGCACATTCACCGCGCGCGAGGCATTGCCGACGCCCGTGAGCCCGTCGGTGTCGAGCAGGTTCGAGACCATGGGGCGAACACGGCCGCCAAGGACCATCGACCGAACATGGGCATACATCGCTGCATCCGACACGAAGGTCGGAATCTTGTAGTTCTTCGCCATCGCAATCAGCCGGCTCATCCGAACATCCACCTTGTAGCTGGCGGAATCGAAGACCTGCAGGATGAGCGCCTTCTCGGGGTCGGTCGCGAAGTGCTCCGCGATCATCGCCCGCGACGCCGCCCGGTTGCGCGACCGCCACTGGCTCACGAAGGCCTCGGGTGTCTCGGCCTTCTCGAAGAAGAGCGCATAGATTCGGTGCTCCTGCTTGATCCAGGGATCGTAGTCGGTCAGCCAGGCCAGTTCGGCATCCATCCAGCCCATGAAGGTGTAGGCCTGATCGGAGCCGACGCCGATGTAGGCTCCCTTGATGCCCTTCAGGTTCGGGTAGAACTTCGCCACATGGAGCTCGTCGCAGGTCAGGTAGTGGCGGTTCTCGAGGTCTTTGCGCGTGGCGTTGAGCAGCTCAGGCGCATCGTCCTCGGTGGTCTCCCAGACCAGCTTACGGGTCGCCTCGTTGAGCGGCTCGTTGCTGCCGAGCGCGTTGAGCGCGGGGGGCTTGGGCGCCTCGACAACCGGAGCCGCAGCATCAGCTGCGCCCGAACCCGAACCGGAACCACTCGCCTCGACCGTGGGTGCAGCAGGTGCAGGCTTGGTCGCCACCGGGGTCTCCGCTGCGCCGCACCCAACCATCGAACCGAGAATCATCGCCGCTGTGAATCCGAAAAGACGCTTCATTCGTTTGCCCCTCACGCAATTACCGACGCCCCAATTCTGGGCGCGGTCGGCTTCTAGTCGTTGATTCGCATTGCGGCAATACAGGCCCAACAGACACTTGGGACCCTCAGGGATTCGGCGGATGACAGCGCCTGCCATCCCTGCTACCCCGCCGAGCAGGCGTGGGGATCGCGAGGAGATTTCATGGACATCGAATCATCCAGAGAGCGGAGCCTGCCTGCCGCACTGCTCCTCTTCGTCGTGCTGCTCGCACTAATCCTGCAGGCCTGCAACAGCGCGCCTCCGCCCGCCGCCGAAGGCTCCGCAGCCCCCATCATCGCCGGCGCCGGCTCAGGTTCGGGTTCAGGCTCGGGCGACGAAGGCTCTGGCTCCGGTCAGGCCGACGCGAGGGCTCCGCAGAACCACCTCATCGAGCCGAAAGACACGCTCTGGGCACTCAGCCGCAAGTATGGCT
>CAIQPA010000505.1 GCA_903873545.1 uncultured delta proteobacterium | reverse complement strand
CCGCACCGCAGACCGCATGCTGGCCCGCATCTTCCTCTTCATCACGGTTGTCTCCTTTGTGGAGCTCGCGCTGCTCCTCTGGATCGGCGCGCTTATCGGAACCGTAGGCACGCTCATCATGGTCCTCGCCACAGCCTTCGTTGGCGCGATCCTGATCCGCCGCGAGGGGCTGAAGACGCTCACCAGTGTAGCCGGCGCGCTTGCTACCGGGCAGGCGCCTGCGACGGCGATTGCGGAGGGGCTCTGCCTGATCCTTGCCGGAGCGCTGCTCATCACGCCGGGCATCCTCACCGACCTGGCCGGCCTTGCGCTGCTCTGGCAGCCCACCCGCAAGCGCATTGCCCCCGTCCTCGGTCGCATCCTCGCCGCCAAGCTCGGTGCCACCTTTGCCCGTGCCTCCGCAGGGCAGGGCGGTGTGCGTTTCTGGAGCTTCACCGCGGGCGGACCTCCGCCCTCTGCCGCGGGTCCCGGGTTCTCCGGTGCGCGCCGGCCCACGCCCTCTTCGCCGAGCCGCCTCTACCGCGAGGGCGATGTCATCGATCTCACGAACCAAGATGACACCACGCCGTGAGCCGACCCTCAGACCACCGTTTCCGCCTCTCGCCCGATGGCTCCGAGCCACGCACACTCGAGGAGCCGCAGACGCTGCCTCTGCCGCTGCTCCGCTACCTCGGCAACGCCACGGTCGTGCTCACGAGCAGCCTCGTGTTGCTACCGCTCCGGCTGCTCATCGGCCTGCTCTCTCCAGACAGCCTGCTCTTTGCGGGCGCCGTCGCCGCAGCTGCCGCGGCCGCCGACCGCTACGGTGTGCTGCGTCCCGCCCTCGCCTCGTTTGAGCAGCAGGCGCAGAGCTCACCTACGCCGCTCGCTGCCGGCATCATCTTCGGCCTTGCAGCTGCCACCCTCCTACGCGGCCTCCTCGAGGCGCTCCTCACCGAGCTTCTCCGTCGCCGCGTCGCCGGCCGCGCGCTCCCACCGACGGCTCCCTTCATGGACAGGTGGGCAACGCACACCGGCCTCGGCCTCGTGCAGCTGGCCATTTTCGCCGGGACACTCACCGCCTTCTCCCCGCTCTTTGCCATGTCGCTCCAGCGCATGGAGTCCGGCGGCGACGATCCGAAGGTGCGCCAGCTCACTGCCGCCGCCGTCACCATCGTCATCCTCGTGCAGGCGCTGTCGCAGTTCCTCGTCGGGCAGGGCCGTGCGCTGCTTGCCTGGCGCCACGCCTTCTTCCCGGGTGCCGTCGCCGAGATGTTCTCCTCGCCGTGGCGCGAGGGTCGCATTTACGGAAAGCTCCTCCTCTGGCTGCTCGTCGGTCGTCCGCTGCTGGCTCAGGCAGGTGCGGTGCTGCTCTTCTTCGCGGTTCAGCTCTGGGTGACTGCAGAGCCTCAGCGGGTTGCGGGAGCCTGGTCGGTCATTGCCGTTGTTGCCCTTGTTGGAGCCACACTCGCCCTCTGGTTCGACCTCTTGCTCTTTGGGCTCAGCGGCCATCTCCGCGGCCACCTC
Source organism: uncultured delta proteobacterium (assembly GCA_903873545.1). GTDB lineage: Bacteria > Myxococcota_A > Bradymonadia > REDH01 > REDH01 > CAIWGR01. Next base: position 1,179 of record CAIQPA010000505.1, on the reverse strand, counting down.
GTCTGGGCGCAGACCCGTCTCGTCGCTTCAGCGGCAAGCAGCGCGGAGCCGCTCTTTGCGCCACCACAGGTAGGCTGGTTTATCCCAGAGCCCAACGCCGCAGAGCTGCACCGCTTCGGCTATGACCAGATCCTGCTCAAGCGTCCCGAGCCCCCGCCGCTGCCGAAGCCAGAGGTGGTGGCGCAGGCTGAGCCGCCCGTCGCGATGGTAGAGCCCTCCGCAACGCTTCCCGAAACGGAAGAGCGCTCCGCGCAGCCGGCGCCTCGCCGCCTCGCCGAACTCGCGCCGGCGGCCACCATCTGGCGCGCCCCCTCCGGCGTGCGGGAGCAGCGCTGGGAGCCGCCTACAGGCCGCTGATGTCGATGACGATGACCGTGCCGCCCGTCTGCGGCGCCTGGTCGGGCTTGGGCTCGGCGTCGCGGTCGAGGTCGTAGAGCCGCTCGTTCTGCAGCGGCACCTGGAGCGGAACCGGCTGCCAACGGTCGGCCTGCTCGCGCTGCCTGCGCAGCTGCTCTTCGATGATGAGATGGTCCGGAACGACGGGTGCCTTCCACATGGCACTTCTCCGAGCAGCGGGAGCTGCCGACATGGCGGCTCTCTGCTCCTAGAGGTAGCACCGAAGTGACAAGATGCAACCCGAGGGGCGGCGCGCCCCGGCGAAGCGCCATCCGGACCAGGCGCCCGCTTGCCCCCGACGCGCCCACTTCCTACGCCGCCCGCGAGCGGCTAGGCTCCGCTCCCCTCTGGCAGACCCTCAGCAGTCCGCACCTCTCGCCCCCTCGGCCATCCGGCGTGAAGATTCTTTGCACGACGCGCGCGGCGCACCACACGGCCGATGCGCTCCGCGCGGCGCTCGCAGAAGTGGGGCCCGAGGAGACCGCCTTCTACTGGCGCGCGCCCTCCGGCGAGACGCTGCTGGCAGACCGCCTGCTCTATGCGTGGGAGCTCGCCGGCGACGACCGGTTCGCACAGAGCCAGGCTGCCTTGGACGCGGCTCGAGAGGCCTTCACAGAGGTTGCTGTGGAGACCGCCGCACGCGGTCTCAAGCTCTTTGGCGGCCTCGCATTTGCACCCGAAGTCGCATCGGAGTGGAGCGCCTTTGGCGCGGGGCGCTGGCTCCTCTTCGGTCGCGTTCGGGGCATCACCGAGGGGCAGGCATGGGAGCAGCAGCTCGAACTT
>CAIQPA010000504.1 GCA_903873545.1 uncultured delta proteobacterium | reverse complement strand
CAGACCTCGCCATCGGCGCTTACGAGCCGCACCCGGCGACCTGCCCGGTCGATCTCGACCACCTCGGTCTCGACCCGCACATCGACCCCATACTTGGCGCCAAACCCTTCCGGCGTCTGGAGCAGCAGGCTCGAGCGCTCCTTGATGTCGCCGCTGAGGAAGTAGGGCAGCCCGCAGTTGGCGTAGGAGATGTAGGGGCCACGCTCGACCAGCACGATCTCGCAATCTGCGTCGATACGCCGAGCCCGCGCTGCGGCCGTCGCTCCAGCGGCCACGCCGCCGACGATGATGATTCGCTTCTTGGACTGCATGACTGTCTCCGTTTGCAGCATGGCTTCAGGCTCCCGTGATTGCGGCGGTATCGGCCGTGTGCTCAAGCAACGCACCAAGTACCCGGACCGCTTCCTGGTAGCCTCGGCTGCCGAGCCGCTCGCGGAGCCGGGTGTCGCAACGGGTCTCACAGGCCACAATCTCGGCCTGCGACGAGCGACCGCTCTCGGTGAGTTCGAGCATCATCGTCCGGCGGTCGCTGCCGGGCACGCGCACGACCAAGCCGCGCGCGACCAAACCATCGACCACCCTCGTCATGCGCGATGCAGAACGGCCAGTGCGCGCGGCGTAGTCGCCGCAAGACAGCGACTCCTCGCCCACAAGCCGCAGCACCTGGAACTCGGCCGATGAGAGCTGCAACGACTCGCGCAGCCCCTCTTCGAGGAGGTCGCACTGCTGCTTGAGCTGAAAGATGCGTTCGATGACTTCGCGTTCGCGCATGACCGACTCCTTGGCGGGACGATTGTTTGATAAACGCAATAGTTGCCAATGTCAAACAAACCTCCGGCTGAGCGGGCGCCTTCACTTGACCTTGCAACGGCCCGAGGCAACACGGCTGCGACCGGCTCCTGCCGCCTGCCGGTTTGCCTCTGCTCTCCACCCTGAGAACAGCCGAGAGGAGCGTCCGACAACGATGAGCAACCCAGCCCCCAAACTCCGCAAAGACATCGAGGGTCTCCGTGCGATCGCTATCCTCACCGTGGTGCTTTTCCATGCGAAGATGCCGGGGTTTTCGGGAGGCTACATCGGCGTCGACCTCTTCTTCGTCCTCTCGGGCTACCTGATCTCCGGCCTCCTGTTTGACGAACACGCACGCACGGGCTCCATCCACTTTTCAGGCTTCTACGCTCGTCGCGCCCGACGGCTGCTGCCCGCCTCGCTTGTAATGTTGCTCGCCGTCTGCGCGGCAGGCATCACGCTCTCCGCCCCATCACTCCAGAGCGGGTTTGCGGCAGGCCTAACCTTCGCGGCGCTCTACATGAGCAACATCGCGTTCATACGAACTGGCTCAGACTATTTCGGCGGCGGCGCGGAAAGCCATCCACTCTTGCACAACTGGTCGCTCTCGGTCGAGGAGCAGTTCTACTTCGTCTGGCCGCTCGCTGTCGCCGGCATCGCCTACCTCAGCAGGCGTCGGCATCGCGTGCGGGCGACCCACCTGCTGGCAGCCATCACACTGGCAGGATTCGTCGCCGCGGAGTGGGCGCGGCAACAACTACCGCTGGAGGGCTTCTACTTCTCGGGGTTCCGCCTTTGGGAGTTCTCGGCTGGCGCGCTGCTCGCCGCCTACCAGCGCGACTTCAGCCCGATGTCAGGCCCCGTCGGCAGGGCTTCTGGCTGGGTCGGGGTCACTCTCCTGCTCGGCTCGACCACGCTGATGCACAGCGATTCCACCTTCCCCGGCATCGGGGCGCTGCCGGCCGTGTTGGGAACGCTGCTGGTCCTTCTCGCCACGACCTCAGCGGTGCAGTCGCCCCTCCACCGCTTCCTAGCTCTGGCTCCCTTCCAGCGTCTCGGGCGGCTCTCCTACTCCCTCTACCTGTGGCACTGGCCCTTCCTGATCTTCGGGGCGACGCTGGTTCCCTACGCCACTGTCTGGCATCGGCTTGCCTTCGTGCTTGCCTCAGCCATCGTCGCAGAGCTCTCCTACCGGCTCGTGGAAACCCCTCTCCGCCACCATCCGTGGCTCTCTGCTGCCCCCTCTCGCACCATCGGCGTCGCGCTCGCCGCCACAGTCGTCATGGCGGGCGTCGGCGCTGCTTGGGAGTTCAAAGCAAATGCGTGGGCCAAGAAGACTGCTGCCCCAGACCCGATGACCACCTCCCTGCTCAGAACTTGGCCTGGCAGAACCCAACTTCCGGAGGATGCGCTCGCCAGGGGAGTCGTCGCGGGAGCGCGCAACGGCAAGGAGCGATGGGTCCTTCTCGGTGACAGCCACGGCGAGGTCTGGTATCCGGCACTCTCGAAGTTGCTGGCGCCGCGCGGCGTAGAACTCGTCCTATTCACGAAGGCAGCCTGCCCCGCGATGCTCCATGCGAAGCGCTTCCACCGGATGGACTATGCGGCATGCGACCAATGGCGCCTCGATGCGCTCGCGCAGATCGAGAAGCTTCGGCCATCTGTGCTCCTGCTCTCCTCACGCGAGGAGCAGCCGTTTCCGGATGAGGCCTGGGTAGGAGCGACGGAGGCATTGCTTGGCTCCCTGCATCCTATCCCCGCCAAGGTGGTCGTTCTTCGTGGCCTCGCAGCGGGGCCATCTGCGCTGCCGGAGTGCCTCGAAGCCGCGAAGTGGCGCGGCGCAGATGAAACCGCACTGTGCGCAGTGCGGGCCGACCCTGCGGATGAAGGGGGCTTTGCGACCCTTCGTCGCTCCCTCGCCAGCCGGCCCGGACTTCTCTTCGAAGATTGGAGCACCCTCTTCTGTAAGGGTGGTCAATGCGGGCCGCGCACCGCGAGCGGCGAACCTCTCTACGTCGACAGCAACCACCTCTCACGCCCAGCGGTTCTGGAAGCAGCGCCGGCGATCGAGCAGCGACTTGTAGACGCCGGCCTGCTGCCGGTGGCGCTTCCGCCGCAGCGTTAGCCGGTAAGGCGCTCGAGGACCCACTGGGTGAGGGCCGCGATGGTCGCCGTCGCCGGAATGGTGAGAACCCAGGCAACCACCATGTTGCCGGCCACGCCCCAGCGCACGGCAGAGATGCGACGGCTGGCGCCGACGCCCATGATGCTCGAGTTGATGCAGTGGGTGGTCGAAAGCGGGATGCCGTAGTGGCTCGCCGCGAAGATGGTGGCAGCGCCGCTCATCTCGGCTGCGAAGCCCTGCAGCGGAGAGATGCGGATGATCTTGGTCCCCATGGTCTTGATGATCTTCTTGCCGCCACCCATTGTGCCGAGCGCGATGGCGAGACCGCAGGAGAGCACCACCCACGTGGGCACGTGTTCAGGCGAAGGGAGGACCCACGCAGGCAGGGGTTCCGCGCCTGCCGTCTGCCCATAGATCAGCAGCGCGAGCATCATGATGCCCATCGACTTCTGCGCATCGTTCGAGCCATGCGCCGTGGCCATGACCATCGCCGAGACCAGCTGCATGGAGCGTGAGGTCGAGTTCACGAGGGCGGGGCGGACCTTGCGGAAGATCCAGAGCAATGCAACCATCACAACGATCGCCAACACGAATCCGAAGAGCGGCGAGACCACCAGCGGTACAAGCACCTTCTCGACCAGCTTCGGCCACTTGAAGGCATCAACGCCTCCGTGCGCGACCACGGCCCCGCACAGGCCACCAATCAACGCGTGAGAGCTCGAGGATGGGATGCCGTACCACCAGGTCAGCAGGTTCCAGACGATGGCTCCGATGAGCGTCGCGAGGACCACCTGCAGTGTCACCATCGCGGGATCGGTGAAGCCGCTTGCGATGGTCTTGGCCACCGCGGTGCCCATGATGGCACCCGCGAAGTTTGCCACACCCGCAAGGATGACGGCAGTCCGAACAGGCAGCACGCCCGTAGAGACCACCGTGGCAATCGCGTTGGCGGCGTCGTGGAAGCCGTTGATAAAGTCGAAGATCAGGGTCACCACGATGACCACGATAAGGAGCGTCAGCATTGGCGCCTCAGCCGTGCTTGATGGCGAGGTTCGCCAGCGTCTCTCCGGCCTCTTCGCAGCGATCGATTGCCCGCTCGAGGTCGTCGAGCATCTCCTTTTCACGCAAGAGCGACTTTGCATCGACGCCAGGGTCGGCAAAGAGCTGTCGGATTGCCTCGCGGTAAACCTGATCCGAGGCCTTCTCTACCCGACGGAGCTCTCGGCTCGCCGTGACGAGGTCGTTGTAGGCATGCTTGCGGAGCAGCGGCATCGCGGTCGCGAGGATGCGGGTGCCGTCTACAAGGTGTGCAATCAACTTGAGGGAGGCGTCGGAGGGCGACTCAATGCCCGTCAGCACGCGGATGCGTGCCGCGCCATTGGTCAGGTCGAGCACGTCGTCGAGCTCGTCCGAGAGCTTCTTGAGGTCCTCACGATCGAGCGGCGTCACGAAGGTGCGCGCGAGCGCCTCCTCCATCTGGTGCACCACGCTGTCGCCGCGATGCTCCACCGCCTGAACCGCATCGCGCACCGCCTCCGATGAGGCGCGCTCCTGGGTGAGTTTGGCCATCGCGAGCGCTCCTTCATGGGCAAGCAGGGCCTGCTGCTCCAGGAAGTCGTAGAATTGATCTTCGCGAGGAATCAGCAACCGCAGAAAACCCTGAAATCCCATGATGCAACCTAGCGAGGAGGTTGGGTTGGCCCGACGTGAGCCACCCTTTTTACATCGTCCGTCTAGCGGCTCGAGCAACATTGGGGAAGGAGCGGCCCGCATTCAAGGGCAAGTGAGCAATATCGCGCCTCCGCTGTCGTGAAGCTGCGCCCTTTATGCCACACAAGCGACACATACCTGCAGCGTTGGGCTCGATTATCTCGGCGGCAACACCCGGTTCTGTTCGAGCAGGTCACTCCACTCCAAGATCATGTCCCGGTAGCGCTCGACCGGGAAATCGGCTGCCGGCTCGCTCCGCTCAATGGCCTGCTCCTCCAGCATGCCGTAGTTACGCTTGCTCTGTCGGCGCGTTGTCCACGCCTGGGGCGCCCCTCCGTCAACGCGGAATCCGGTCCGCTGCTCGCCCTCGACAACAATCACTTCGCCATCACGGAAGGCAAAGACCGGGCGCTCCCTCAGGACTCCGGTGCGCGGAAACAGGTTACGGCCCATCAATGCGCTCGTCACCTTGATGTCCACCAAGGAGATGAGCGTCGGGGCAAGGTCAAGATGCGAGGCGCTCACCTCACGAAGACCTGGCGCAGGGAGCCCCGGCCAGCCTCCGAGGAACGACATCGTTGTCCATGTGTGGCCGGGCGTCAGCGGCCCGACCAGCTCAGGGTGCTGACGCTGCCATGGAACAGGCTGCGAGTGGTCCCCAAGCACAACGACCACCGTGTTATCCCAACCCGGCTGCTGCTCGAGCCAGCGAATCAGCCTGGCGACATGCTTGTCGGCGTAGCGCATCGCCTGCACGAATCGACCCTCATCGGTGTCGGCGATCGTGATGCCTTCTGAGGTCGGGACATCGTAGGGCGGGTGGGTGGTTGCGGTCCAGAGCATTGCAAGCAGAGGCTCTGCATCATCCAGTCTGCCGTCGAGCCGCTGCATCATCCTGTCAACAAGCGGACCGTCGTGGTGCCGCAGCGGATCGTACTCCACATCGTCGTACCAACGCTTCATCCACGGCGTGAAGTTGCTGAAGGAGGGGTCGGCGCCCAGCACCGCGAAGCTCCTGTAGCCCGCGCTTCGCAGCACCTCGGGAAAGGCGAGCGTGCGAATGTGAAGAAAGTCAGAGAAGACGATTTTGCGAAAGTGTGGCCAGATGCCGAGATGCATGCCCATCGCCCCCTCTACAGAGGGGTAGCCGGACGAGTGCGCCCAGGGGAAGTAGGCTCCCTGCCGCTTGATGATCGCGTCGAGTTCGGGCGTATCGCCAGGGCCTGTAGCGTCGGGCACGAGGCCTGTGTTCCAGGCGCGCATGGTCTCAAACACCACCACAATGATGTTCGGCCGGGTGCTCCGAGGAGCAGCCTTCGCCTCTACCGGCGTGCGGCTGCCTAGCCCGGATAAGGATGCCAGCGGATACTGCGGGTCAGCAGGCGCGCCTGAACCTTCGAGGGTTCCGCTCCGAACGAAATGGTAGAGGTCGAGGCGGGCCCGTTCGCGGTTTTTGGACTCCTCATGCCCCAGCACCTGCTTGGCCGCATCGGCCACGATCGCAACAGCAGCAGGACGGATGCGCCGCCACCGCTTCTCCGAGGGGCGGAACCAGGCAGGCAGGGCCACCAAGACGACGACGAGCAGCAGCATCAGCCACGCAGTCCGCGGCCGAAGCCTCACAGAAGCCCGCCCCTGCAGCTGCCAGAGGCCGAGCGCAACCAGTGGACCCGCTGCAATCTGCAGCAGCGCCATTGCGGTCGGGAGGCGATCATTTGTGAGGATTCGACCCAGCAGTTGCGGGTCGCGCACACCGAAGAAATTGTTGATGAACGAGCTGCTCACATGCTGGGCCATCCAGCGCACGACCTCCTGATCGAACTGCGCAAACCCCTGCCAGAGGCAGAGCAGCAGCAGCAGCGCGACGCGAATGAAGGCGCGCAGTCGCAGTGCGCCGACGCGCGACGCGACGACCTCGATGGCGGCGAAGCCAAAGGCAAACAGACCTACCAGTCCGATCTCGAAGAGGATCGCGTCCGGCGCGAGCCGCAGTGGCTCCAGCACCGTTGGGCCACCCCACGGGCTCGGACCCCAGAAGTGAGAGATGAGCGACACCGTGCGGAGCGCCCCAAAGACCAGCCAGACCCAGAGGTAGAAGCGGCTCATGTCGCCCCATGCGCAAGCGGTCTGCCGCGTCGAAAGAGGTCGCGCAGCGGGTTGGTGCCCGGCAGCAGGAAGATGAGGAGCGCGTAGGCTGCAATCATCGCCCCAACCCACACCGCACGCTGTATCGTGAGGCTTTCGCCCGGCAGGCTGGCCAGTACGGCTGGTGCGGCAGCGCTGTAGGCGAAGACAACGCCGGCAACCGGCAGCAACCCTGCGATGAGGGTGCGCCTGTAGTAGCGCCAGTGAAGCTTGTACCGCTCCAGCCGCCGCATCTCGATGATCTGCGCGAAGGAGATGGAGAAGTTCGCAATCGCCGTCGCCGCGGCAGCCCCGAGCAACCCTCCGTGCGGGATGAAGAGCGCCGCAAGCACAAGGTTGAGCAGCCCCGCGCCAAGCGAGTTGTAGAGCAGGAGTCGGCTATGGCCGGTCATCAGGAGCAGGTTCCCTGCCAGTCCGAAGAAGCAGCTCATCAGCGGTCCAACGCAGAGCAGCCACGGATAGAGGCGACCGCCGCTCCAACTCTCACCATCCTTGAGAATGGCTGCCTCGTAGCTCCCCATGATGCCGAGTGTGAGGAGCAGGCCTAGCGTAGCGGTAATCGGGATGAGCGTGGCGAGTGCATCCTGAATCCCCGGGCGATTGGCGGCCGCCTGATACTTCGCAACCAAGGGCGAGAAGACGCTCGAGAAGGCCATCTTGCCCAGACGGATGAGCTGCGTGAGGTCGGCAACAAGTACATAGACGCCCACGGCATCGGCGCTCACGAAGGCGGAGAGCATCAGCCCGTCTGCCTTGGTCAGCCCGAGGTTCATCATCATGTTGACGCTCTGCGGGAGCGCGAAGACGAGTACCTCGCGGTCCCAGCGGAGCGACAGCGCCGCGCGAAGCGTTCGGGCGATGGAGAAGAAGCGGCCGTAGGCAACGACGGAGGCCGCAGCAGCCACGAGGAGCGCGAAGATCAGGCCCCAGGCCAGCGCGTCGATCCCGAGCCCTGCAAACCGGTGCAGCGCCAACGCGAAGCAGACCGTCAGCACGGGAAAGAGCACCTGCACGATCCCCACCTGCCAGACGAACTGCAGCCCGGCCTTGGTCGCCTCGGCGCAGAGCTGCATCACCACGATCAGCGGCAGTGCGAGTGCCAGGGTCCGGCCAAGATCGATGAGCAGCGGGTCGTGCTGCGACCAGAACATACGGTGCAGCATGGGGAGCAGAAACTGGGCCGCGATGGCGACCGCCAGAGCAGCCACAAAGGGCGGAACCAAGGTCGTTGCGAGTGCTCGGTAGAGCCCCTCCTCGGCTTCGGCGCGCTCTGCCGGCTCTGTCGCGGCGTCGCGTCGCGTCGTCCATCGCGAAGCATGATAGACCACCGCGTCGTTGAAGCCGCCGAGCAGCAGGTAGGCCATCAATTCTACGCCAGATTGGGCGATGGCGAAGAGGCCGTACGAACTGCCCCCGAAGATGGAGCGCAGCACGAAGCCCATGCTCCGAAAGGCGGCGAGACAGATGCCGCCGAGCACGGTGAGTACCGTGCCGAGTGCGACCTTCTTCCGATCCTCTTCTTCGAACGCCATCAACCAACCTGCCGAGCGGAAACCAGCGCAGCGATCGTCCTGTAGGTGGCCGCAGCGTAGACTGGGTCCATGGTCGGAAAGATCTCACTTCTCCAGAATTGCCTGCGCTCGGCCCAGGGTGCCAGATCGCGCCAGCGGTTCGAGACGAGCAGGTCGATCAGTTCGTCTGCGCTGGTTACGACGGGGCCGTGTGCGAAGTCGTCGTAGGGCAGATAGAGCCTACGGAAACGGAGATAGTCGTCGCGGTCGAAGGGAAAGAAGATGGTCGGGCGGTCGAAGGGGAGGAAGTCGGCGAGCAGACCCGAGTAGTCGGAGATGAAGGCTTGGCAGTCGAAGATGCCCTCCTTCAGCCGCGAAACGGGGAAGATGACGAAGGGTGGCGCAACCGTGCCGGCCTGATGGCCTGCGTTGATGTGGGCGCCCAGGTGAAGCGTGAGACGCTCCTCGACGAGCCATTCGCGCAGGCGCTCGCTCCGCACGAGTGTTTGGAGCACGCCATCGAGGGCATCTCTGCCCGCTGCGGTGTCACGAAAGGTGGGAAAGTAGTAGAGACTTCGGCCCGGCGGCTCGTCTCGATGCTGAAGGAAATGGTCGCAATGGGCGCCACCGCCGAGCAGGATGCGGTCGGCGAGGTGGGGATAGGAGAGCGCGAAGTTGGCCCGCTCACGTTCGCTCGAGGCAAGGAGGTAGTCGAAGTTTGTGACCCTCCACTCGAAGAGACGCTTCTGGAGCCCGGTCAGGGATTCATAATGGGTGGTGAAGTACTCACCCGCCTTGATGTGGTTCTGCGAGTGGTTGAGGTAGATGCGCAGGCCTGTGCGACCGCGGAGAAGGATGAGTGCCGCGTCGAGGTCATCTTCGCCATGCGAATAGATGATAACCGGGGCGCACATGATGGCCCAGCGGGCCGCGAAGGTACCTCTGCGGAGTGTGGCGTGTCCGGCGGACTGTAGCGCGTCGGTTACGGCCTCGGAGCCGGAGATCCAGATGATGCGCTGCGAGGTGTTTCCACACACGTAGGCATGGAGCGCGCCAGCATTGTCCTCGTAGATACGACCGCGATGCCCGGAGATGACCCAGGGTGTCTCTGGAACTGCGCGACGCCATCGGGCCACGGGCGCAACGACGAGCATGAGAAGCCAGGAGAGGGCGGCAATGACCGCTTCAGTGACTTCGCGCAGGCGGTTCATCGCGCGAAACCAGAGCCACTTCCGTCGCCGGAACCCTGCTGAGGAGCGGGGGGAATGATGGTCTCCGGCATGCCGACGGCTCGGGCCGTGTGATGCACCCAGGTCATCATGTCATGGAGTGTGAGTTGCGCCCCGAGCGCGAGCGGAGTGCCTCGGGTTCTCTGCTGGCCGCTGAGGTCCTCGCCTACATTGTAGACAAGGAAGGGGACCATACCGAACCCGTCGATGACCTCCTGCACATAGCCAATCTCCGGGTTCTGGACCGTTGACCAGTGGTCGCCATACATGACGACTGTCGTCTCGGGCGGCAGCGTGGCAACAAAGTCGCCAATCGACTTGTCCACATAGCGGATGCTATCGAAGTAGTTGTTCTGGTAGGACTTATCGTCGCCAAAGAAGATGCGCTCCGTACCTGGCGTTTCAAACCGGAAGGGCATGTGGCTGGTGGCCGTGATGACCATCGCAAAGGTGCGCGGCGGCGATGCCTTGATCTTCTTTGTGGCGAAGTCGAAGACCTCGGTGTCTGCAAGCGTCCACTTGCCGCCGTCATAGCCTGCGGCCGCAGCGATCTCCTCCTTGAAGAAGATGCCGTCGAAGCCCATCCGGGGCATCGCGTCTATGCGGTGGAAGAAGTGGCCTGAGACCCCGTGAAAGATCATGCTCTGGAAGGCCCCCTGATGCAGCTTGTGCGGGAGCGCTAGGTTCCACGGGATGCCCTCGATGCGGTAGCTTGGAAAGTCCTGTGAACCAACCCGTCCCATGAGTGCCGTGAAGTCAGAGTCACAGGAACCCGTGTACTTGTGGGCCTGAATGCGAAAGGACATCGACTTCTCACGGAGCGCCGTGACGGCTGGGGTGACTGGCGTGCCACGGATGGCAAATCCGACGGCCTTTTCGTCGAAACTCTCCATCTGGATGAAGACCAGGTTGCGGCGGAGCGGAAGCGCAATCTCGTGCGGCGTAAGCCGGTCGGAGACCAACTCCATCCGGGCGAGCGTCCGCTCGAGCACCTTCTCGCGCTTGATGAAGAGGAGCTCACTGACCCAGGCCGGCAGGTAGCCGTAGGTGAATCCGATGCCGCTCACGGTTTCCCACTTTCCAATCCGCCAGATCGGCTTGTGGTCCAGCGTCACACCCGCAAACAGGGCGAGGTAGCCTGCAAGCAGCACGGCGAAGCCGCGCCGCGAGACAGCTTCGGAGACCCTGTTTTCGCCTTCCGCCTTCCAAAGCATCCAGCCCTTCACGAAGAGGAGCGGAACGAACACCATCAGGTAGGAGCGTGTAAGCGCGTAGGCTGCATCCATGACCTGCGTGCCTTCGCCGAGCTGGCCAATGATGGTGAAGATGCTGATGGCCCGGCCATACTGGGCATGATAACTGATGGTCGCAAAGTGAAAGACGAGCGACCAGACGATGAAGAACGCGATGATCAGACGATGGGCGCGGCCCAACAGCAGCGCGATGCCGAGCATGTCGAAGAGCAGGCGGAAGAAGACATCCTTCTTCACCATGTCGCCGGCACTCCAGAGTGTCGGCGCAGTGGTAACCGACTGCGACCACCAGAGTTCGATGGTCCAGACGAGCAGCAGTGCGACAAACCAGCGATGGGTCGCCAACCATCCTGCTGCCCGTGCCCGGAATTCGCTCCATCGAAGTTCGCGCATCGCCCTCTGTCTCACCTGCCAGACGCACGCCGCATGCCAACCCTGCACCTGCGTTACAACGGCGTGGCACCTAGGCTACAAAACCAAGCATGTCGAGCATTGTGGGGGCAGAAGCGCGAGCGCTGCGTCACATCCCTTTGCCGCGCAAAATGATGTCTGCGCCTGTGAGGCGGAACCGTGACGCCCGCCGCCGGAGCGTTACTCGCGCGCTACCTCCGCGAGCGGCGGCAGGAGCAGCTGCTCGAGCGGGCGAGCTGGGTCATCTCGATCAGCTGCTTTGTGCTCGTGATTGTCTCGACCATTGTGATGGGGCGCATTCACCCCTTCTTCGTCTTTGTAACCCTCTTCGGAATCCTCTCCCGTCTCTCGACGCTGATCGCAGCCAAGGCCTTCGATGCCCCTGACCTTCTGCGAGCCGCAACCCGCGACGACGCGGCCATGCAGCTGCTCCGCGCACACGGAACCGGCCTGCTCCAGCGGCTGCTCGTGAACGAACTCCTGCCCTCGACCCCAGAGGCGGCAGCGGCACTGAGCGATGACGAAATCGCCCACCTCGAGGCAGCCTCCAACGGCCTCTACTGGCGCCGCTTCGCGATACGCTACGGCATCGCCTACGCCCTGTTGCTGCTGGCCGCCTTCACCGGAACGGTCTGGCTGCTGGTCACAGGCGACGGTTGGATGGTCGGCGAGAGCTAGGCGCCTGCAGTCCTACGGCGGGCGCCGATGCGCAGGTCGTTCGGCAGCGCGTAGCGGAGGATGCGCCAGACGACCTGGCCGAACTGCCGTGCGAAGCTGCCCGTGTTGTAGACTTGGCCATATCGCTCGCAGACCTCGCGCACCCGCGGCGCAATCTCGGCGTACCGGCGTCCTGGCAGATCCGGGTAGAGGTGGTGCTCGATCTGGTGGCTCAGGTTGCCGGTCCAGAAGTGGAGCCAAGGGCCGCCCGAGATGTTCGACGAGCCCTGCAGCTGCCGTAGATACCAGTCGCCGCGGCTCTCGGTACCGACGACCGACTTGGGGAAGGTAGCAGCCTGCGCCGTGAAGTGACCGCAGAAGATGACCACGTAGGTCCAGACGTTGCGGATGACGTTGGCGATCACGTTACCGGCCAGCACGGTCAGGAAGAAGGGGCCGGCGAGCAGCGGAAAGAAGAGGTAGTCGCGAAGCACCTGCATGCCCATCTTTCGCATCACAGGCTTGGCCTCATGAGCGAGCTCGGCGCCCGACTTTCTGCCCGCAAAGTAACGACCAAGCTCGAGGTCCTGGATGGCGATGCCCCACTCGAAGAGCACCGCGAAGATGACCGCCACAAAGGGTTGCAGTAGGTAGTAGGGCCGCCAGCGCTGCTCCGGGAAGAGCCTGAGCAGGCCGTAGCCGAGGTCGTCGTCCATGCCGCGGACATTGGTGTAGGTGTGGTGCTGGAGGTTGTGGGTCTTGCGCCAGTTGTCGCTGGTGCCGGCGATGTCCCACTCGTAGCTCTGGCCACGCAGCGCGGGATCGCCCATCCAGTCGTACTGGCCATGCATCACGTTGTGCGCGACCTCCATATTCTCCAGAATCTTGGAGAGGCCGAGCAAGATGGTGCCGAGGACAAAGGCGGGCGGGAAGAAGCCGGCAAAGAGGAACCCGCGGCCGAGTGCACCAAGCCAGCGCACGGTAGCGACGGTGCGACGGATGTAGCGCGCATCGGCCTCGCCGAGGTCGGAGACAACGGACTCGCGGATGGCGTCGAGCTCTTCGGCGAGGGCCGCGACCTCAAGCTGCGACAACAGGCGGTCGTTTCGGACGGTCTCCATAGGGGCTCCTAGAGGTCGAGGGTGAGGTCGGTGACGGCGGCGCTTACGCAGAGCCGGACCGAGGCGGGTTCGCCGGAGGAGATGGCCTGCGAGCGGAGGTCGCGTGTGCGCCCTTCGAGGCTCTTGCAGGCGCAGGTGTTGCAGATACCCATGCGGCAGCCAGAGCGGAGCGAGATGCCCTGCCCTTCGAGCGCCTCGAGCAAGGTGCTGCCCCGCTGCACAGGGAGCTCAATGCCACGCTTTGCGAGCCGGACGATGACCTCTCCGCCCTCCTCGGCGGCCGCGCGGAGCGGCTCGAAGGACTCGGACTGAAAGCGCAGCGCATGAGATGCCACGGCCAGTTCGGCTTCACGCACAAAGCCGCCAGGGCCGCAGGCGAAGACGCTTCGCGAGGCCAGGTCGGGCAGCTGCGCCAAGAGCAAGGAGTGTGAGATCCGGGGCTGCGGCTGTTCCGACTGCGTCAACAGGAAGCGCACCGAGAAGTTCGGAAACTGTCGCTGCAGCGCCTCCAACTCGGCGGCAAAGCAGAGGTCAGCGCGGCGTTTCGCCCAATAGAGGAGCGTGGTCGGCGCGGCGAACCCTGCGCCTGCAGCGTCACGGATCTGGGCGAGCAACGGCGTGATGCCGACGCCACCGGCAAGCAGCAGACGAGGGGTGGGGTCGGCGGCCTCGGAATGCATCTCACCGAAGGCTGGACCAACCTCCAGCGCATCGCCGATGCGGAGCCGCTGCGTGAGAAAACTGCTCATGCGACCATGGGCGAGCCGCTTCACGACCAGGTCGAACCTCCGCCCGCGCTGCGGCAGGGAGGTGACGCTGTAGCAGCGGGTGAGGTGGCGCCCATCGACCTCGGCCGTGAGGTTGATGTGCTGCCCCGGACGGGCCCCAGCAAAGGCGCGATTGGGAGCGAAGGTGAGCTGGACAGTGTCGTGCGCGACCACCGTCCGTGCGACGAGCCGGGCGAGGGAGCGGGAGACCGAGAGGGCTGGATTGAGCCGCTGTAGCCAGAAGTCGAGCGCGTCTGCCGAGATGAGTGGCATCAGCGACGCTCGTTATGGACTTGGCTTGCGCGCTGTGACATTGGACAGGAGGGCT
>CAIQPA010000503.1 GCA_903873545.1 uncultured delta proteobacterium | reverse complement strand
CGGAAGGTCTGGTGGTCGTCGGTAAAGATCTCGTTGTCTTGCATGGTGACGGTTCGTTCGGACACGACGGCCTGCTCCAGTCAGAGGGGGTGGCAGAGGTTCGCTCTCTGCTCCCGCCTGCAGGGGCTGTCAACCGCCGTTGCGCGCTGAACGGCTGCACCTTGCGCCAGACCGCGGGTTGACCCAAAGCCCGACCAAAGACTAGGGCCGCCCAGACTCTCTCCAGGCAAGCATGAACCCATCCTCCGCCGACGACCTCCGCATCACGCGGACGGAGCCCATCGAGTCTCCGGCGACGCTCCTGGCCGAACTCCCGCTCTCCCCCGCCGCGCGCGCCGGTGTCGTGGCAGCCAGGACAGCGATCGGCGAGATCCTGAGCGGCCGTGATCAGCGTCTGCTCTGTGTCGTCGGGCCCTGCTCCATCCACGATGTGGCTGCGGCGCGTGAGTATGCGGGCAGGTTGAGGCGCCTCGCTGACGAACTGTCGGGACAGCTCCTCGTGGTGATGCGGGTCTACTTCGCCAAGCCGCGGACCACGGTCGGCTGGAAGGGGCTCATCAATGACCCCGACCTCAACGGGAGCTTCGACATCGGCACCGGCCTGCGCCTCGCCCGCCACCTGCTCGTCGACCTTGCCGAACTTGGTCTGCCCGCAGGGACCGAGTTCCTCGATCCCGTGACCCCCCACTACCTCGCCGATGCGGTCGCTTGGGGCGCCATCGGAGCGCGGACGGTCGAGAGCCAGCTCCACCGCGAGGTCGCCTCCGGCCTGCCGATGCCGGTGGGCTTCAAGAACGCCACCTCGGGGAGCGTCAAGGTTGCCGTTGATGCACTCGTCGCGGCCCGCGAGCCCCACCGCTTCGTCGGGGCAACCGCCGCCGGTGAGGTCGCTGTCATGACCACCGCCGGCAACCCGCACACCCACCTCATCTTGCGCGGCGGCACCGAGGGAACAAACTTCGGGCAGGGCGAGGTCGCCGAGGCCGTCTCCATGCTGACCGCGCGCAGACTCGAACCCCGCCTCATGGTCGACTGCAGCCACGGCAACAGCGGTCGAGACGCCGAGCGGCAGCCCGCCGTGGCCCGTGAAATCGCAGCCCGATTTGCAGCGGGCGAGCCAGGCCTCATGGGGCTGATGCTCGAGAGCCATCTCGTTGCGGGCAGACAGTCGCTCGCCGGAAACCAGCCGCTGCGCTACGGCCAAAGCATCACCGATGCCTGCCTTGGCTGGGACGACACCGAGGCGCTGCTCCGCCACGTTGCCGCCCTCGTGGCGCAACGCTGACGGCGCCCCGGTTGGTTGACCCGCTGCCTCCGTCCGAATAGGTGCCGACTGTCAGATTTCGCGGCAGACGCAGGCATCCATCCAGATGATCGTAGTATCGGGAACGAAGCGGTCGGGCACCTCCATGTGGATGCAGGTGCTGCGACGAGCCGGGCTTCAGAGCCTGGGCGAGGCCTTCCCGCGCGGGTGGGACCGCCGGATCGCTGCCGCCAATCCACGCGGTTTCTTCGAGTCTGACTACCGCAATGGCATCTACTATCGGACCAATCCCCACCCCGAGACCGGCCTCTATCTCGCCGCGGAGGACCTCCGCCAGGTGGCAATCAAGGTCTTCGCGCATGGCGTTGTGAAGACGGAGCGTGCCTACCTCGACAGGCTCATCATCTGCGTTCGCCCCTGGCGCGCCTACGCGGCTTCGCTCCAGCGGTTGCGCGATCTCGAAGCCGCCAGCGCCCGAGACCCTGAGGCGAAGCGCGGCCGCGAACCCAGCCTTCCGCCGCCGCTCGGCTGGTGGGAAGAGCACCTCGTTCTCATGCGAGACGTCCATGCTCGTGGCCTCGATGCCCGCTGGGTGGGCTACGATGAGGTTCTGGCAAACCCCGCGGGTGTGGTTCCCGACCTGTTCGCCTGGCTCGGGACGGGTGACGCAAACGAGGCTGTCGCCGCCATCGAGCCCTCGCTTCAGACCCAGCGCCCCGCCAAC
The DNA here is from genome assembly GCA_903873545.1 of uncultured delta proteobacterium. GTDB lineage: Bacteria > Myxococcota_A > Bradymonadia > REDH01 > REDH01 > CAIWGR01. Next base: position 6,261 of record CAIQPA010000503.1, on the reverse strand, counting down.
CTCGGAGATTTCGGTCTCCCCGCAGCGACCGTGGCGGCGCTCGATGCCCTCGAGGCTGCGCTGATGAGCGGGCAGGGCGCAGACCCTGCCTTCGCCGCCAGGGCCTGGGCCGAGGCCGAGCCGTCGCGTCCGGAGATCGCTGCCTTCCGCGCAGCAGATGCCCGCCGCCTTGCACCCGTGCGCCGCCGCAACCGGCCGGCCGTCACAGCAGACGAGGCCCACCCGTGAGGCGCCTGCTTCTCACCATCGTGGCCCTGCTCCTGCTCGGCGGATGCGGCATGGCCCGCAGCCAATTCGACTTTACCCGCGGCCTGGTGAACGCCGACCGCCTCGCCGACGACGGTGCCTTCGACCGCGCCTCCGATGCCTACGATGCGCTCGCCTGGAAGGCCGACCGCGTCGACCTGCTCCGCTACGTTCAGTTCCGGCGCGCCCTCATGGACGAGCACCGTGGACGCCTCGCGGAAGCGCGGGCCGCCTACCTGCGCATCGCAGCATCCCCCACCTCCGTCTACGACGACGATGCCGGCGAAGCACTCTATCGCATGGCGCTCATCGCCCGAGAGAAGGAGAAGGACGAGGTCGAGGCGGCACGCTGGTTTGAACGGATGCTGCTGAGCTACCCCAACACCTCCTTTGCGCCCGACGCCTTTGACGCGATGGTCGAGCGGCTCCGCGGCCAAGGCGATCACGCCGGTGCACTCCGCCTGGCAGAGGGCATCTACACCCGCCTGCGCGATACCGAGGTTGCAGATGACGCGCTCTATCGCATCGCCCGTATCTCCGACGAAGATCTCAACGACCCGGAGCAGGCGCTTGGTCGCTACCTCGAACTCACCCTGCGTTTCCCGCGAAGCAGCTTCACCGACGACGCCGCCTGGCGCGCCGCCGCCTGCTACGGACGGCTCGGCAACACCAACATGGAGTACGGTACGCTCGAAGCCATGCTCGACGAACGCGAAGTGAGCTGGATCATGGCCGACTACGAGTCTCGCTATTACGTTCCCGCGCTGCTCCGCATGGCCGTCATCCGCGAGCAGCAGGGCCGGCTGCTCGACGCGGTCGCAGTGCTGCACCGCTTCCGCGACACCTACGACCTTTCGCTCAAACGTGACGACACCGGCTTCGACATCGTCCGGCTCCTGCTCGCAGCCGGCCAAAGAGACGAGGCCGCTGCGATGGTCACAGAACTGCGTGAGACCTTCCCCGACAGCCGCTTCACCCGCAAGGCGCAGGCGCTCCTGACCGGCGAGGGCCTGCCATGATCCGCATCGCTGAGGTCTACAAGTATCGCGGCCACGAGTGCGTCATCAATGGCGTCAACCTCGTCATCCCCCAAGGGACACAGGTGGGCCTCATTGGGCCCGGCGGCGCGGGCAAGAGCCTGCTCATGAAGATCTGCGCGGGGCTCGTGCGGCCCGACAGCGGCTCCGTCCTCATCGACGGCACCGAGGTCGTCGGCATCGGCGACGTGGAGATGACCAGCGTCCGCTCCAAAATCGGCATGCTCTTCCAGAACTACGCGCTCTTCGACTTCATGACCGTCGAGGAGAACATCGGCTTTCCGCTCCGCCAGCTCGGCGGCCGCACCGACGACGAGATCCGCGACGAGGTCAACCGGCTCCTCCTCGCCGTCGACCTCCCCAACACCCAGAAGCTCTTCCCCAACGAGCTCTCCGGCGGCATGAAGAAGCGGGTTACCTTCGCCCGTGCCGTCATCGCCAATCCCCCCATCCTCTTCTACGACGACCCCACCGCAGGCCTCGACCCGGTCACGTCCGGAAAGATCTTTGCTCTCCTCGAGGAGCGTCGCGCCCGCGGAGGCACCACCTCCATTGTGGTCAGCCACGACATTCTTGGCATGCGCGACATTTGCGACTCCTTTGTCCTCATGGACCACGGACGCATTGTCTTCAGCGGCACCCGCGAGGAGATCGAGGCCTCCACACGCCCCTTTGTCGGGCAGTTCTGGCGCGGGGAGGCCGACGACTGATGCAGGCCCTCTCACCCTCCAAACTCCTCTCCCGATTCGGAGCCGCCTTCATGGCCGTTGCTCTCGATGTGGGCGGCATGGCGGTCCTGCTCTACCAGATCCTCCGCTGCCTGGTCCCGCCCAGGCTCGACGGCATGGAGACCTGGCGCAACCTCTACAAGGTGGGCGTAAAGAGCGCTCCCATCGTCGTGGTAACGGCGCTGCTCACCGGCGCCATCATGGTCATTCAGTCGGGCGCCCTCGTCGCCCAGTTCGATGCCTTCGGACTGCTCGGTTGGGGTGCCGCATTCGCCACCCTCCGCGAGGTCGGCCCCATCATGATCGGCCTCATGTTCTCCGGCCGCGTCGGAGCTAACAACACCGCCGAGCTCGGCACCATGAAGGTCACCGACCAGATCGACGCGCTCCGTGCACTCGCCATCGACCCCATCACCTACCTTCTGGTGCCCCGCTTCATCGCCATCGTCTTGATGATGTTCCTGCTCACCATTGTCGGCGACCTCACCGCACTCGTCGGCGGCGCCTACACGGGCCAGGTGCTGCTCGGCGTCTCGCCCAGCCTCTTCGCCTCCAGCGTCATCGAGTACATCACGCTTGATGACCTCTTCAATGGCCTCTTCAAGGCCTTCACCTTCGGTATCGCCATCGCCGTCGTCAGCAGCCACTACGGCATGACCACCTCTGGTGGCGCGGTCGGCGTCGGCCGTTCGGTCAACAACTCCGTCGTCGCCTCGGCCGTCCTCATCTTCGTGCTCGACTACTTCATTACCTCGATTCTCCACTAGCGCGGACCCTTCGCCGATGACCAAGCACACCCAAGCCTATGTGGCCGCGCTGAATCCGACGCAGCGCCGCATCGCCCAGCTCGGGGTCATCTTCGTGCCTATCGTCACGCAGGTGACCGACATCCTGCGCGTGGGCAGCCTGGCCTTCTACTACGCCTTCAAGAAGCCCATCCGCTGGCGCGAGGTCGTGCAGCAGAGCTTCTTCATCGGCAACCGCTCGCTCGCCTTTGTCATGATCGTGCTCGGCTTCCTCGGCATGATCCTCATCTTCCAGTCCGGCTTTCAGGCCAAGCGCATCGTCGGCGATCTCCAGGGCATGGGCGCGCTCTACCTGCAGCTCCTCTTCCGTGAGTTTGCACCCACCGTCACCGCCCTCATGCTGGCCACCCGCGTGGGTACCGGCATCGCCGCCGAGATTGGCAGCATGGTCGTCACCGAGCAGGTCGATGCCCTCCGGATGAACAACGCCGAGCCCATTCAGTATCTCGTCGTGCCTCGCCTCCTCGCCAGCATCGTCATGACCTTCGTGCTCTCCTGCGTCGCGCTCTGCGTTGCATTCGGCACCGGCATGTTTGTCGCCAACACGGTCTTCGAGGTCAACGTTGCGACCTTCTACAACACCTCACTGCTGGAGTGGGGCGACCTGATCATCTTCTCGCTCAAGTCGCTCGCCTACGGCATCACCATCCCCATCATTGCCTCGCAGGCTGGCCTCGCCGCCTTCGGTGGCTCCGAAGGTGTCGGAACCGCCACCACCATGGCCGTCGTCAACGCCAGCCTCGCCGTCACCATCCTCGACTTCGTGCTGAGCGGCGTCGGCTACATCTTCTTCTTCAGCTAGGCCGCCGTGATCGAGTTCATCGACATCCACAAAGCCTTCGGCAGCAAGCAGGTGCTCCGCGGGGTCAGCCTCGAGGTGAAGAAGGGCGAGATCATGTTCATCATCGGCTCCTCCGGCGCCGGCAAGAGCGTGCTCGTCAAACACCTCGTCGGGCTCATCCGCCCCGACGCAGGTCGCGTCATCCTCGACGGCGTGGAGGTCACCAACCTCACGGAAGAAGAGTACTATCCCATCCGCAAACGCTGCGCGATGGTCTTCCAGAACTCCACCCTCTTCGACTCCATGACGCTGCTCGACAACGTCGCGCTCCCCATCCGAAAGCACTTCAAACTCTCGCTCGCCGAGGCCCGCTCCGAGGCCAAGGCCAAGCTCGCGCTCGTCAACATGGAGCAGCATGCCGAGCGCTACCCGGCCGACTTCGGCGACGGCATGCGCAAGAAGGTAGCCATCGCTCGGGCACTCACCCTCAACCCCGACTTCGTCATCTTCGACGAGCCGACCACCGGCATCGACCCCATCTCTGCCAACATCGTCGACCGCCTCATCCGCGACCTGTCGGACCGCCTCGGCGTCACCTCCATCGTGGTGAGCCACGACCTCCGCTCCATCTTCGGCGTTGCCGACCGCGTAGCCATGCTCTACAAAGGGCAGCTTGTTTTGGACGGACCGCCAAGTCTCTATCGAGAAACCGACAACGCCATCGTGCAGCAGTTCATCAACGGGCGGCCCCAGGGCCCCATGGAAGTCTAAACCCGATGCGACCCAACGAGACCAATATCGAACTCAAGGTGGGAGCGCTCGTCCTGGCGGCGGTGGGCATTCTTATCGCCTTCGTGCTCGTCCTCGGTGACTTCTCCCTCAAGAAGGGCTTCCCCGTCTATGTCGACTTCGACAACGCTGCCGGCCTCAAGTCCGGCGCGCCCGTTCGAATCTCCGGCATCCCCTCCGGCCTCGTCCGAAGCGTCGACTACCTCGGCGGCATGAAGGACGAAAAGACCGCCTGGCCCGTCTATGTGCGGGTCACCGTCTGGCTCGATGAGTCGGCGCGGGAGGTCCTGCACAAGAACGCCTCCTTCACCATCACCACCCAGGGCGTCCTCGGAGAGCCCTATGTGGAGATCAACGCCGGCGACCCCAAGCAGCCCGTCGCCGTGGAGGGAACCATCTTCAAGGGCATCGACCCGCCAAGCATGGGCATGCTCCTGCAGTCAGCCTACAAGACCATCGGTGGCCTCCAGGAGGTCCTCGATCGGGTCAACGGGCGCGGCGCCAACCCCATCCACATCGACGCCTTCGTCAACAACATCGGCAGCCTCGCGGGAACGCTCGATGAGCGCATCAAAGAGAACAAAGAAGAGATCGACAGCATCATGGCCAATGTCGACGGCGTCCTGAAGGAGAACCGCGACAAGATCGACAACATCTTCACCCACACCGAGAAGGCGACCGACGAGTTCGCCAAACTGGGCAGCGCGCTGAACATGGGCGTCGGCGACGGAACCAACGTCCGCTCGCTCATCAAGAGCGCCGACAAGACCATGACCGGCGTGGCCAAGGAAATCGACCCGGTCATGAAGCACGCCAGCAGCGCGCTCGCCTCGGCCGACGGCATCCTCACCGACAACCGGGCGAAGATCGATAAGTCCATCGCCAACATCGAGAAGCTGACGGCGCATGGCGCCAACGCAGCCTCCGACGTCGACGCCATGGTCAGCAAGATCAAGGCCGGCGAGGGCACCATCGGAAAGTTCTTCAAGGATGAAGAGGTCTTCGAGGACATGCGCGAGTTCGTTCGCGAGCTCAAGCGTCGCCCTTGGCGCATCATCTGGAAAGAGTGACCGCGGTCACATTGCCGGAGCAGGGCTAAGCCCTCTCCTCCTTCGGGCTGCTTCGGCAGCCCCTCTTCGTTTTGGCGCGCTCGCTGGGCCGACCTTCAGCCTGCACTGCCAACCGTGACAGAGGCCCGCGAAGGGGACCAGCGCGCTGCGGAACTCTGCCCAGCAGGCGCCGCTCTCAGTGCCCTAGTGGGCGTGGCCGTCTCCGTCGTCGTGGCCGTGGTCGTCTCCGTGGTCGTGTCCGTGGTCTTGCGGCGGCTCTGAGCCAACCTCGCGGGTGGGACCCTGCGGCGGCTCCTCCGCCTGTGTTCCCTCTTCGGGTCGCTGCCCATCCTTCTTCCACTTTTCGGCGGTCGCGACCCGGTTCTTGAGGTACTCCGCCTGCTCCTTCGTGGAGATGAGCGGAATGGCCTTCTCGTAGAATTCAAGCGCACGGGTCGGGTCCTCCTTGGACTCCTCGTACAGTCGGCCGATGCGCACATAGGCCTCGAACTTCGCAGACTCCGGGATGGGGCGTTCGATGACACGCCGCAACGTCTCCAGGGCCCGGTCGGGCTGCTGGTGAATGAAGTAGACGTCACTCAACAGCTCCGACGCCTTGAACAGATTGGGGTCGATGTCGAGCGCCCGCTCCAGCAGGGCCGAGGTCTTGCCTAGCGCCTCTTCGGCCTCCTCCGTGTTGGGGGGCGCGATGCGCGAGAAGCAGTCGGCCAGCGCAAAGCGTGCCATGGCAGAGCCGGGCCGCAACTCAACCGCCGACTGAAACGCCGCCATCGCCGGCCGGAGACCACCATCCGGCTTGAACTT
>CAIQPA010000502.1 GCA_903873545.1 uncultured delta proteobacterium | reverse complement strand
GCCGCCTCCACCACGACCGCGGCCTCTGGCGCAGCCGGTGGCGCGGGCGCCTCACTCCGCATGAGCCACCAGCTACCTGCGAGCAGCGCTGCAATGGCCACGCCCACCCAGAGCTTCGAGCCCGACGTCGGCGCTGCTGCTGCGATAGGTGGCTCGGGCATCGGAGCGGGGGGCGAGGCGAGCCAACCGTTGCCCGGAAGCGGGCGCGCAGGTGACGAAGGGTCTGGCGTGATGACCGCGTGCGCCGCGTGCGAGACCGCCTTGATGTCGGGGGAGTTCAGCGCCGCAGAGGAGGCGCCGCCCAATGCCGGCCCCAGCGCGACCGCCGTCTTGGCAAAGGACTGTGGCGGCGCGGCAGCCTGCGCGGCACCTGCCCAGGCGCCCTCGGTGGCCGTCTCGAGCCTTGTGGACGAGACAGCATCCACCTCGCCGAGCAGCGTGGGTCCGCCGCCGGTCGGCGCTGCCGGGCGCTCCGAGAAGAGGCCGGTGAGGAAGTCTGCGAGGTCGCGCTGCGTGACCAGCTGCTGCTGCTCCTTGAGCCACAGCTCGAGCGCCCGCTCCAGCTCTGCCGCGCTCTGAAAACGGTCCTGCGCCTTCTTCGCCAGCGCCCTGGCGATAATCTCGTCGAGCCCCGCGGGCAGGTCGGCCCGAAAGCTCGACATGGGCTGGTGCGGCTCGTTGAGGATCGCAGAGATGGCCAGCAGCTCGCTCTCGCCACCAAAGGGGCGCTCGCCCGTCAGCAGCTCGTAGAGCACGATGCCCATGGCGAAGATGTCGCTCCGGCCGTCGAGCACCTTGGCGTGAATCTGCTCCGGCGACAGGTAGGCCAGCTTGCCTTTGACCATGCCCGTCTGGGTCTTGTGGACGCTCGAGGCGGCCTTCGCGACGCCAAAGTCCACCAGCTTCACCACGCCGTTGCGCGAGATGAGGAGGTTGTGGGGGCTGATGTCCCGGTGCACCAGACCCACCCGGTTGCCCTCGCGGTCCACAAAGTTGTGGGCATAGTCGAGCCCCGCACAGGCGTCGGCGACGATGCGGACGGCGATGTGGGCGGGGATGGAGAGGCCGCGCGTCTTGGACCGCACAATGAGCCGGCTCAGGTCGTAGCCCTCGATGAACTCCATCGCGATGAAGTAGCTGTCGCCGTCCTTCCCAAGGTTGAAGATGGAGACGATGTGGGGGTGGCTCAGCGAGGCCGCCAGCCGCGCCTCATCCAGGAACATCTCCACAAAGGTCGCGTCGTTCGCGAACTGCGGCAGGATGCGCTTGATGACCACATCCTTCTGGAACCCCGCCGGCCCCTGCGTGGTTGCCAGCCAGATCTCCGCCATGCCGCCAACCGCTAGCTGGCGCTGCAAGACATACTGGCCGATTGTGGCGCCTGCTTCCATGGGGTCCCTCGAGGTGAAAACTACTCTGAGACGGTCTGTGGTCGAAAGCAAAAGAAGCGGTCGAGATGGTCTTTGGCGCTGATGCGGAACTCCACATCGGCCTGCTTGCCCGCCCAGGTTGGCGTGGGGATGACCGTCTCGGGGTAGCCGAGCTGGTGCGGCGCGTAGGTTGTCGCGAAGACCCGCTTGCCGTCAATCATCGCCTCGATGACCACCTCGCTGCCGCGCGGGAGCCGGTGGGCGTAGTAGGTGTTGCCCGCCTTGAACCGGAGCTTCTTGCCCATCGTCACGCTCGGCCAACGGATGGACCAGGCGGTCTGTCCGGGCAGACCGTTGGCGG
>CAIQPA010000501.1 GCA_903873545.1 uncultured delta proteobacterium | reverse complement strand
TTCGGCGAGCTGGGCAGCCGTCTCGACCATCTCTGCGCGCTCGTCCATTTCGTCGTCGAATTGCTCCTGAACCTCCTGCTTCGCCATCTTGTAACGCTCGTCGTTCTCGACGGTCATTCCCTCCGATTCATCTTGAGAGTTGATCTCGGCATTCAGACCATCGATTGTCTCTTCAATCTCCCAGTAGGCCTGACGGTACTCCGACGTCAGAGTGCTCACCTCGCGTGAAACAGCGAAGGCCCTCAACAAAATCTCCGCATAAGTGTTGCTGATTTGCCACGCAGCTCCCACAGCGTCCGCCGTACGATCGATCGACGACGATACCGCTACACCCGACAGGTTAACGGCGCATTTCGCCGCACCAAAACGCACCGCGACACCAGCGATGACATCGGGGCAATCTGACGCCTTCTCCGTCGTCGATGCGGTCGTGTCGGCGACTGCTTCAAGCGAACCCTCGACTGTCTCCGTTATCGTTTGAGTGCCAGCGTTTAGAAGTTCAACAGCATTCGTCGCGGCAAGCAACGACACTTGAACGGAGAAATCCGCAGTCAGCAATTCTTGCTTCTTCTTCGCCCGAGCCACCGCCTCTCTCTTGAGCCTCGTGTCGGTACTCTCGTCCTGCTGCTTTCGAGCGATGAGGTCATCGTATTGCTTCTTGATCTCCTCTGCCAAATCCATGCGGGTCTTGCGTTTAGCGGTGATGCTCTCCACGGAAGGAATCAATTCCAGTCGACGCTGGTAGCGATCCCTTGCGGTTTGGTAGTTCGCCTTGGCTTGCTTGACGTCGCGGCCTGCCGCGCCGACGGCCAAAATCGCTAGGCCTGCCTGGGAGGGGGTGGCGGCGCTTTCGAAGCCTTCGACCGTCCGCGGGCTGCGGGTGCTGAGCAGGCCTTTGGTCTGCTTGAAGCCGCAGACGCCCGCCTCCCAGGAGGTGTCGCAGAGCGGGTTGGCGGCGTCGCCGGGACGGACCGCGTCGCAGCCCTCAGGCTGGCCGCACAGCTCCACCATGCGCTTCTGGCTCTCGTTCACCGCGTTGTCGAGGTTGGCAAAAAGGTCGGCGTTGCGGATGTCGTTGTCCAGCAGGGTCTGGAGAAGGGTGTCGACCTTGGTGGAGGCGTCGTCCACCGCCTCGAGGGCGGCTTCGTGGCGCTGGGCGAGGACGCCCCGGCTGGCCTGCTCGGGGTCGAGCGAAGAGGAGACCGCCAGCTCGCCGTCGCGGGCGAAGAGGAGCTCATTGAAGGTGTTGGTGAGCACCTCGTAGCGGAGCAGGAGGGTGTTGAGACCCGCGGCTACCGGGGCCGCCTCTGCGGCCTTTCCGGATTCCTTGTGGAGCTGGATGATGACGGCCGCTGCGCGGTACATCTCACCGAGGTAGCTGGCCACCTCGTTGGCCTTCACCCGGCGCTCGCCGTCGAGCCGGTAGATTTCGTTCCAGCGCTGTGCGGCGAGCGAGAGGGAGTCGGCCGTAGCGGTCCAGGAGCCGACCATGGCGATGAGGAGCCGGTCGCGCTGATCGACCGAGGCTGGGGAGTCCGGCACCCGGCTAAGGAAGGCGAAGCTGCTGGGCTGCAGGTAGGTGCGCAGCGCCTCCACATTGGGGCCGAGGACCTTGGTAACATAGTCGTCCATGAGCTGGGCGTTGAGCTGCGCAGCCGCGGCGCTGGTGATGGCCGTGCTGCCGTAGTTGGCGTTCTCGAGCCAGTCGCGGCGCGACTCCGTGTCGACGAAGAAGGCGCCGAGCTGGGGGCCGCCGGTGACCTCCAGCAGCAGGTCGCCAAAGCCGTCCCAGAGCCGCTCCTTGTCTTCGGAGTAGCCGCCCGGCGCGAGGCCGAAGGCATAGGCCTGCAGTTCGATGCCGCAACGCTGAGCCTGCGTGGGTACGCAGGCAGCCACGGTGCCATCGGCACAGCCGGCGAGGAACTCCTTGAAGGTCTTGCCGTCGTCGGTGAGGCCGCCCGCGAGCAGGCCGGCCACCACCTCGGTGAGGGTGCGTGTGGCGACCGCTCCGCCTGCCACCGCGTCGGCACAGGCGAGCGCGCCTTCAAAGGTGGTGCGCGCCGCACAGCCATCGCTGGCGTTGGCCAGCGAGAGGCACTCGTCGGACAGAGAGAAGTTCTGAAGCTGCGGATTAGGCGCGTTCGGAAAGGGGAGGAAGTTGGTGGCGTTCGTCGGCGGTTGATCGGCCGACTTGGTGAGGCGGAAGTCGCCACCGAGTTGAACTTCGGGAATGACCCGGGT
>CAIQPA010000500.1 GCA_903873545.1 uncultured delta proteobacterium | reverse complement strand
CGCAGCACGCCGGAGCCGCTGCAGGGGGCATCCACCAGCACCACATCGGCCTTGCCGAACAGCTTCGTCACCTCGCGGCCCCGGTTGCTCCCGATGGCCTGCGTCCGCACGTTGTGAACCCCCGCACGACGCGTCCGCTTCGGCAGATCCGCAAGCCGCCGCTCATGCGTATCGAGCGCATAGAGCATGCCCTTGTTCTCCATCATCGCGGCCATCTGCAGCGTCTTTCCGCCACCGCCTGCGCAGCCATCCACAACGAGCTGGCCCGGCTTCGGCTTCGCCATCTGCGCGATGAGCTGGCTGCCCTCGTCCTGCACTTCGAAGAAGCCATCCGCAAAGGCCTTCATCTCGAACAGGTTGAGCCGCCGCTCGAGCGAGATCGCATCCGGGCTCAGGCGGCAGGGCTCCGGCGCAAGACCCTCCAGCTCCAGCCACTGCATCAGCGCCTTTCGGTCGCCCTTGAGCGTGTTGGTCCGGATGGTCAGCGGCGCGGGAACCAGCAGCGAATCCGCCACCGCCTTTGCCTCCGCATACCCCATCTCCGCAACCCAGCGGGTCGCCAGCCAGAGCGGCAGCGAGCTGCTCACGCTCAGCCATTCCGCGCTCTCCTCCACCACCTTCGCCATCTCGCCCAGCGAGGCGTTCAGCCGGTCCTTCGACAGAAAGGGGAGCGGCTCGATCATGTCCCGCGGCTCCACCCCCAGCACCGTGATCAGGTAGCAGGAGACCAGCGTCTTCGGCTCCGCCAGACCCGCCGTCGTGCCATCCCAACGGACCGGCCACGACAGCACCGTGCTCAGCCGGCCCGCATGCCGGAGCGCGCCATAAACCGTCTCCGCGATGAGCCGCCGATCGCTCGATCCGCACCCCTTGTTGGCGCGGAAAAAGTCGCCCAGCAAGCGGTCTGCAGGCTCATGCGACTGAATCGATTTTGCCACCAGATCTACCAGCGCCTTGGCGTGGAAGGGGCGAATCTCCGGCGCTTTCGTCGACACCAGACCCGGCTGGTAATCGAGCTTGCGACCCACAGGCTTGTTGGGGCGCACGGTACCCTCTTTGCGAGGACGGAAAGGCAGGTTCGACACGGAGACTCGGGGCAGGTGGGAGGCGCTCAGATCCACGCACGGCATGCACCTGGAGGCGAGCCGCCTTGTTCCCCCTCCGCTGCCCGCTGTCAACCAAACTTCGTTCGCCGAGGCCGCCGCTCACGCACCCTCACACGCCCCCGCGCGACCCATCCTGCCCGCAAAATTCCGCTGAATAACCCCGCCGCTCACCCTGTCGCTACCTCACCACACGGCGAGCATCGCCCGCCTCGAGACAGGAGTTGTCCATGCATTCCCTCAAGCGCAGCCTCTTCCTCCTCTCGGCCGCCACCGCGGCCACTGCCTCTCTCTCGCTCGCCTGCACCCCCGAGCAGCTCCTCTCCCTCGCCACCGGTGCAGGCCTCCAGCTCCTCGGCATCTCCCCCACCGCCGACTTCAACCGCACCGGCCGCATCCGCCTGCAGACCACTGCCCCCGCCGGCAGCCAGCAGAAGTCCATCGGCCTCCCCTCCTTCCTCACCGTCAAGGTCGCCAACCAGGATGGCACCTACACCGACTGCACCCCGCAGGATCAGGTCACCGAGCCCCCCTCCCGCTTCAACTCCGTCGCCGTCCTCCTCGACGACTCCGGCTCCATGGAGCGCTCCTACCCCGCCAGCCAGTATGGCGACCTCTGCACCACCTGCCCCCACGACCCCGACCGCGCCCGCGTCTCGGCCACCCGCACCCTCCTCGAGCGCGTCGAGGCCCGCGTCCCCAGCAGCCGCGTCGCCCTCTTCGACTTCGGTACCGACCAGATTCATGCCTTCCAGGACACCAACACCCTCATGGACTTCTCGCCCGGCAACGGCCGGCTCGACCAGGGCCTCAACCTCGTCGACGGCTCGCGTGAATACGGCACCCCGCTCTGGGACGCCCTCGCCGAGACCATCACCCGCACCGCGGGCGACGCAAACGGCTACGAGACCGCCATGGCTGCCCACTTCGGCCTCTGCGAGCATACCGACGAGACCGAAGACTTCGATCTCGGCGACGACTTCGACGGCAACACCGACGACCTCGGCACCGCGGACGACGGCTCCGACCTGCCCATCCTCCCCACCGTGGACGACGGCTCCGGCCTCGACGCAGACGGCGGTGGCGGCATGACCGTCGACCCCACTGTCCCCGAGCCGCCCACCATCGACGAGCTCGCCGTGAAGCGGGTCGTTGTCGTCCTCTCCGATGGCGAAGACAACCTCTCCGACGAGCACGACCTCGCCTCGGTCGCCCAGCTCGCCAACAGCCAGGATGTGACCGTCCATGTCATCGGGCTCGGTCGCGCCTCCGTCGAGCAGGCCCTCATGCAGACCGCCGTCGACGCAGACCAGTCGCAGGCCCTCCGCGACCTCCAGCGCCTCGCCGAAGAGACGGGCGGTGTCTACGCCTCGGTCGCCGATCCTGCTGCCCTCGAGGCCCTCTTCACCAAGCTCGCAGACAGCCTCGCCGAGGGCTACGAGGCCTCTACCTACACCTGCACGCCGAGCGACGCGGAGCCCGGCCATGTGGCCGACAGCGGCGACGAAGTCCGCGGTATCCTCCAGCTCGGACAGGTGCAGCTCCCCTGGCGCATCCTCGCTCCCTGAACCCCGCCGGTCGGAGCAGCACCAGACTTGCGTGGCACCGCCAACCCTGCGAATCTCTGAGCCATGAAACAGCTCCTCTTCGTTGCCCTCCTTACCCTCGCTGTAGCCGCCTCCGGCTGCGGCGCTTCGTCGTCTCCACGGTCCGCCGCCGACACGACGGAGGGCAGCGCGGATGCGACGGTTGATACCTCCGCCGACACGTCGGAAGGCAGCGCCGATGCCACGGTCGACACGACCTCCGACACGACGGAGGGCAGCGCCGATACCACGGTCGACACGACCTCCGACACCACGGAAGACGCGGCCGATAGCAGCGCCGACACCGCCCCCGACACCACGGAAGATTCGGCCGATAGCAGCGCCGACACCGCCCCCGACATCTCGGAAGACACGTCGGTCGACACCAACCCGCCCATCCCGCAAGAGCTCCTCTTCGTCGGCAACAGCTACACCTACTACAACGACCTCGATCAGCTGGTCGCCTCCTTCGCCACGAGCCTCCCTGGCGCCCCCATCGTGACCGCAAGCCGCGTTTCCTCGGGCGGCTACCGGCTCCCGCAACATGCCTCCGACGCCGCCACCGAGGGCACCCCGCTTGCAGCCTTCCTCGGCACCGGCCCCTACCCGAGCTGGACCTTCGTGGTGCTGCAGGACCAGAGCCAGGTTCCCGGCTTCCCCGAGAGCCAGCCGGAGCGCATCGACTCGGTGGCCGCCTCGGTCGAACTGGCCCGCCGCGCCACCGAGCATGGCGCTACGACCCTCCTCTTTCAGACCTGGGGACGCCGCAACGGCGACAGCACCAACCCCGATCGCTTCCCCGACTTCCTCACCATGAACAACCTGCTCGCGGAGGGCTACGCCCAGATGGAGCAGGCGATCCGTGCCGCGGGCTATCCCGTCCGCCGCGTCCCGGTGGGTGCAGCCTTTGCCGCCATCCGTGAAGACGACCTTGCTGCCGGGCGCGACCCGCTCGACAGCGCCAGCCTCTTCTTTCGCCTCTACGCCGCAGACGGCAGCCACCCCAGCCTCGAGGGGAGCTACCTCGCGGCCGCCACCTTTGTGTGCACAGTTGGTGACAGCGTCGCCCCACCCTTTGCATTCTCACCATCTGCGCTAGATGCGGCAGACGCCGCCCGCCTCCAGCTTGCCGGCTGCGCCGCCGCCCGCTCTCTGGCTCCCGAGCCCACCCCGTGACAGCCATGACCGCCGCCCACCGCGCACCGCTCGCCCTCCTCCTGTTGCTCGCCGCCTGTGTTGGAGAGACGGAGAAGGCCATCTTCGTCCCCAACACCGACACCGACCGCCCCACCGACCGCGACACCGGCGCAGGCTCTGCGGACACCAGCCTCGACTCCAGCACCGACCCCGTCGACACGACGGGCGATGACACGGGCTCCGGCTCCGATACCGACCTCACCGACAGCGGCTCTGGCGACACCGGTGCCGACACCGACCTCGCCGACACGACCCCGGACACCGGTGCCGACACCGCGCCCGACACGACCCCGGACACCGTTGCCGACACGACCGCCGACACCGCTGTCGACACCGCGCCCGACACGGCCGCCGATACCACCGTCGACACCCGCCCGGAGCCGCCCGTCGTCTGGACGCCCACCGAGACGCCCACCCCGCCCGCCGGCGTCGGAATCAAGACCTTCAGCTGCCCGCGCCGAGACCCGACGAGCACCTTCTACATCACCGAGATCCAGATCAACCCGAACAACGCAGAGGGCCGTGGCACCGCCACCGAGTGGTTCGAGGTCATCGCCATGGGCGCCTCTGCCTTCAACCTCAACGGCGTCCGAGTGGCCGATGCCGACACCGACCAGTTCACCATCGGTGCCCCACCGCCGACCGGCTCCTTCGGCGGCGACGCGGTCTGTGGAACCCTGAGCGAGGTCGGCTCCTTCTTCGATGTCCCCTCCGACTCGACCATCGACCCCTACGAGTTCTTCACCTTCTACCAGAAGACCCAGATCGACCCGGCCTGCGCCGCCGACCCCTTCTGCAAGCCCTACCAGGGCCTCCACTACTACGTCTTCGATCGCTGCTTCATGGCCATCGGGAACAACGCGGACGAGATCATCCTCTACGACACCCGGGGCCGCGTCCTCGACTGCGTGGAGTACACCGCGAGCGATGTTGTGGAGTCGCAGTCACTGCAGCGTCTCTACCGCGGCGGCACCTGGACCGACGACTGGTGCGTGACGAGCCAGGTGGAGGCACTCCGCTACAACGCAAACGCAGAAGTCAGTCTCACGCCGGTTCCGGGCGACTACGGGACGCCCGGCCTGCCGCCCCGCTGCGTCGAGTAGCCATGTTCCGCGAGCCGGCAGCGCCGCTCTCGCACTGGCGGCTCGACCCCGCCTGGACCTTCCTCAATCACGGCTCCTACGGCGCAACACCCCGCCTCCTGATGGCGCGACAACAGGCGCTCCGCGACCTCATGGAGGAGCAGCCCGTAGCCTTCATGTTTCGCCACCTGGAGCCGCTGCTCGACCGCTCCCGCAACGCGCT
>CAIQPA010000499.1 GCA_903873545.1 uncultured delta proteobacterium | reverse complement strand
GACTTTTCCTTCTCCATGATTCCCCCAGATTTTTCTCAACGCCACCTTCCCTGTTGGCCTAGCCAGAGAGGTGGGAGTTTGTCGAGCAGCATTCCATCTCCGGTGTCATCGTAGGAACCGCGACCGCCCTCAGCGCTCGACGCGCCCCATCGAATCGTGTATCGGCCCCGCAACATCCTCGGGGGAAACCATGTTTGAGCAGGCCTATGGGCGGCTCGTCTGTTTTGCAGATGGGCAGCGCGAGATCATCGCAATGCAATGGAAGCAGGGCGCAACCTGCGCCATTCACGACCATGGCGCGACAGCCTCCGGGCGCGTCCATCTTGTCGTCGGGGCGCTCGTCGAAGAGCGGTTCAGCTTCGACGGCCAGGGCCTCTGCCACACCACGACCCTGCACCATGCCGCGCCCTGCACCATCGAGGTCCCGCCCGGCCTCATCCACCGCATGACCGCCTCGCCCGATGCGGCGCTCACCCTCTCCATCCATCACTACGAACCCTGCATCGCCAGCATGCGCATCTACGACCCCGAAGGCCGGCGCACCGTCATCGTCCCCGACGACTGCGGCGCCTGGATCCCCGAAGATGAAGCTGCCATTGTCGCCATCGAACCCTGGAGCGCCCTATGACCACCCACTGGATTGGCTACACCACCCGCTACCGTGACGGCGGCCCGGAGCTCAAGCGGGCCTCGGAGGACAGCGCTGCGCGCCTACGGGCTGCGGGCCACGATGTGCGCTGCGTCGCCATCGAGTCCAAGGCCGAGTTTCTCGACGAGATGCAGCTGCTGGTCGACGCCGGCACCCTGCTCACCGAGCTCCACTTCTTCGGCCACTCCGGCCTCTATGGCCCCATGTTTGGCACCACCGCACTCCCCGAGCAGTTCAGCCCCCACGAGTGGCGCTCGCTCTCGCCGCAGACCGAACTCGCCCATCCGCGCGGCCTCAAGCTGCCGCTCGGCGCCGGCTCGCAGGCCTTCTTCCATGCCTGCCGCACCGCCCGCTGGTTCGCCCCCTTCTTCGCCCGCACCTTCGGCGTTCCGGCCTGGGGCTACCACTTCTACACCACCTTCACCCTCCGCGAAGACCGCTTCGTCTGGCCCGGGCTGGGCAGCGCAGAGGCGCCGATCTACCTCGTCGGATGCCGCGGCAAGAAGTCCGACGGACTGCTCGGTAGCGCCCGCAAGTATGCGGGTCTCATGGCCACCGAAGCGATGAAGCGGTTCGAGCCCGCCGAGATTGGGGAGGCGGCCAGCTACGACGGGGTGGCGGCGCGCTACGATGCGGTCTTCGAAGACATCCGCGTGCGGCGCGATGAGTGGCGTTGGCTCAATGCCCATCTCGATGGAACCGGTGCGCCACGGGTGCTCGACATCGGCTGCGGTAACGGGGCACTGCTGCGGGCGCTCGAGGGGCGCATCGCCTCGGGCGTGGGTGTGGATGCCTCCGCGGGGATGCTGGCGATGGCTCGGCGCCGCACCGAGGGGTCGTCCAAACTGCAGTTCGTTCAGGTGGATGGCCCCACGCTTCCCTTCGCGAATGCCTCCTTCGATGTGGTCACCAGCCTGCTCTCCTTCCGCTACCTGGACTGGGACCCGCTGATGGCCGAGGTGCGGCGGGTGCTTGCGCCGGGCGGGCGGCTGCTCATCGTCGATATGGTGGCGTCGCCTGTGGGGCTGCGCGAGACGCCCCGGTTTGGTCTGGATGCGGCGCGTGCGCTGGCGGAGCGGGCCCGCAACCGGCCCTTCCGCGAGGCGCTCAAGCGGCTCACCGCCGACCCGCAGTGGCAGGAGATGATCCGCTACAACCCCATCCGGGCCCAGCATGAGTTCGTCTGGTATCTCGAGAGCCGCTTCCCCGGGCAGAAGGTGGAGGTGCTCAATGTGGGCTGGCAGAGCCGCGTGCTGGCCTTCGACTCGGGGCCGCTACAGCCGGGCCAGGTTGCGCCGCAGACCTACCCATGAGCTCGCTGCCGCGTGTTGTGGTCATGGACTGGGGCATCGGCGGCGTCGATACGCTGCAGCGGCTGCAGGCGCGGGTTGGGGCGGAGTGGCTCTACCTCTCCGACAGCGGGCAGCCGCCCTATGGGCTGCTCGACGACGCGGCGCTGCAGGCCCGCATCCGGGCGGTGGCGGCGACCTTTGCGCCCGACCTGCTCGTGGTGGCCTGCAACGCGGCGAGCGCTGCGCTGGTGCCCAGCCTCTGCGACTGCCGCCTGGTTGGCGTGATCGAGCCGGGCATCGCGCTCACGCTCCGTCAGACCGCGCCAGGCGATCTCGTCGGGCTGCTCGGCGGGCGGCGGACCATCGAGGCGGGGCTCCATGCTGCGGCGCTCGAGGCTGCAGGGCGACGCACGCGCGGCCTCGTCGCGCAGCCCCTCTCGGCCCATGTGGAGGCGGGCCGGCTGTCAGGCGAGGCGCTCGATGCCGACCTGCTGCCGCTCGTAGCGGCGCTCGCCGACTGCGACGCGGTGCTGCTGGCCTGCACACACTATCCCGCACTGCTCCCGCGTCTTGGGGAGCTGCTGCCGGCGATGCGGTGGCTCGACCCTGTGGAGGAGCTGGTCGAGCAGCTCGCGGCGGAACTGCCGGCGCT
>CAIQPA010000498.1 GCA_903873545.1 uncultured delta proteobacterium | reverse complement strand
TGCAAAAAAACTAAATGACTTTTTATTTAAAGCAGGAATAAGTGCAACACCTGAAGAACGAAAACTTTTACTTGGATTTGGAGGGCAGTTTTAATGAATATGGAAAAAATAACAAGCATGTTGTTTCCAGTTATTGTCTCAGCAATAGCTTGGTTACTTACAGCAATGACTGCTATTCAAGCTGACCTAATCAACATCAAATCTAAAATGCCTATTCTTATTTCCCGGTGAACGGCGTCGTGGATCCCGCGCAGCAAACGGCAGGGCAGCCAAATCTGGTCAGAGGCGGTAGTTGGATGAGCGCGGGGCGTGACTGCCGGCTCGCAGCGCGCGAGCAGACGCAGCCGGTTGCGCGCAAGACCTTCGGGATTCGGCTCGTGCGGAGCATCGACCCCTAGCGCTCGATGAGTCCTGCGCGCAGGGCGAAGTTCCGGAGCAGCTCGGGCCCACGCGGCGAGAGGATGCTCTCGGGGTGAAACTGCAGGCCAAAGGTGGGCGCGGTTGCGTGGTGAAAGGCCATCACTGTGGCGTCGTCTGTGGCGGTGGCATCGACGATGAGCTCTGCGGGGAGCGCGGCCGGCGCTGCGATGAGGCTGTGGTATCGGCCGACGGTCATGCCCTGGTGCGAGGCGTCGAAGAGGCCTCCGGGAGCAACCTCGAGCGTGGAGGTCTTGCCGTGCCGTGGCGCGGGCGCCCGCCCGACCCTGCCGCCGAGCGCGTGGACGATGCACTGGTGGCCGAGGCAGACGCCGAGGAGTGGGAGGCGTCCGTGATAGGCGTGGATGAGGCTGAGTGCGTCGGTGGCCTGCTCGGGCGTGCCGGGCCCCGGCCCGACGAGAATCGCAGCAGGCGGCCGACTGGCGACATGGCTGGCGAGCTCGCTTCCGGAGCGCACGACCTCGACCTCGATGCCCATCGCGGCGAAAGCGTGGACGAGGTTGAACGAAAAGGAGTCTCGGTTGTCTACGAAGAGGAGCACGGCATAGGTTGCAGGCAGATGGGATGGCTGCTTGGACGAAGCGGTGAGAAGTTTCAAGGATGGGCAGATGGGCACAGGGATTCCGTCGAGAGCAGTGCTGATCACGGGGCCGTCGGGCAGCGAGGCGTCGGAGTGGGTTGGCCATCTTGTGCCGCGGCTGATGCAGTCGCTGCGCGGCCCCACGCGTGACTACGGCAAGGTGTTCGCAGCAGAGGGTTGCGCGGTGGTTGAGTTCAAGGAGCAGGGGCTCCTGGCGCGACTGTTGATCGCGCGTGACCTGACGAGCGGTGAGGTGGCGGTGAGGGTCGAGGTGGAGGATGGTGTGGCAGCGCGGGTGGCGCTGGGTGTTGCACCGGCGCTCTGGCTCGGACTGTTCTTTGGGATCCGGTGGCTCTTCGGCGGCGCGTTCGGGAATCTCACGGGCCTGGTCGGGGGTCTCGTCCTGGCGCTGCTGCTGTCGTTTGGGGTCTATCGGGCGGTCCGGCTCTGGCGGACAAGGCGCGATCTGACGGGTACGCCGGGAGATCTGGTGGCGACGGGCGCGCTCGCCCGGGTGGAGCGTGCGGCGGAGGGGCTGGGCTGCCGGACGACACCCGCCACGGTCGCGCTGCCGGGGTATGACGGGGCCGCGCCGAAGGTTGCGACGGGCTCGCTGCCTGAGCGGCTGGCTGCGGGCGACGGCGAGAGCTGGACGCGGCTGCTTCGTGAGGCCGTCGGGACGGTGGCTCGGTAAAAGCAGGGCCAAAAATTTGGCCGCGGGCGTTCGGTAGGTAGGGTGGGCAGGTGCGGTTGGCTGTTCTCTGTAGAAGGGGGCGCGGCCACCGCGCGCAATCGTTGCACTCCGACGTAATCGTGCGAGATCATCATGGCGAGCTCCCTCCAGACGCGTACCCCCTCCCCTCGCTTCCAGCACGACGACGATGATGCCTCGGGCATCTCGAACGAGATCTGGGGCGTGGTGGTGCTGACGACCTCGCTGCTCCTGTTTTTGGCGCTGATTTCCTATGCGCCGGCGGAGGGGCCGGATGCCCGTCCGACGAGCTGGATCGGGCCGCTGGGCTCCTACGCGGCTGCGACGCTGCTGTTTGCCTTTGGCCTGTCGTCCTACATTCTGCTCGCAGCACTGTTCGCCTTCTCGACGTCGCTGCTGCTCCGGCGCCACCTGACGCTGGGCAACCAGCAGATCGGCGGCGCAGTGCTCGGGATCCTCGCTCTCTCGACGGTGGTCTACGTCTCGTTCCCTGCCTTCATGTTTTACGGCCACAACGCCGGTGGGCTCATCGGCGAGCTGATCGGGGATCTGTTCCAGATGGTCATCGGCCGGGTGGGGGCGTTCATCGCGGCGCTCTCTGGGTTAATTGTCGCGGCGATCCTGGCCTTTCGCGTGAGCGTTTCGGAGCTGGCGATCCATGCGGTGGCCTCGGTCCGCGAGCGGCGAGCGGCAGCCCGTGAAGAGGCGGAGGCTGCACCCTACGAGGAGATGGCGCCGACCACGACCGATGTGAGCCTTCGCGTTGCGCCCGTGCGTGATGCCGAAACAGGTCCCTCTCGGCGCGGTGGCGTGGCGGAGCTTCTGACCGGGCTCGGTGAGCGGTTCCGTGGCAAGCGCCGGAGCAAGGCGAAGCAGGAGCCGGTGGCGGAGGAGGCCTCAGAAGAGGCCGACGCGGCTGCGGCGGAGGAGTGGCTCGTGGGAGAGCCGGAGCATCGGGCGACGATGTCGGCCCGCGAGGTTGCCGTCGCTCCGACAATGGAGGCCGGCGTTTCTAGTGGAGTCGGTCAGGCGACGGCGCAGCGGGTGAAGTCCGAAGTGGCCCCGGTGGAAATGACGCAGGAGACGCCCGTGGGCGTGGCGTTCGATATGGCCGAGATTGGTCCGGTGATTGTGGAGTCGGATGCGCAGAAGCACCGGAAGCGGTCGGAAGACCTGGAGCGGGCGCAGCAGTCGCGGCTTGAGCTCGGCGGCGTGGAGTCGGAGTGGCAGTACCCGAGCCTCTCCTTCCTGAGCTACAACGATCAGGGCCGTGCGGTGGTCGATCGCGACCGGCTCCGCGAGACTGCCGTGCTGCTCGAGAAGGTGCTGAACGACTTTGCGGTGCGCGGCAAGGTGACCAACATCTGCCCCGGCCCCGTGGTCACGCTCTTCGAGTTTGAGCCCGAGTCGGGGACGAAGCTGTCGAAGATTGTGCCGCTGTCGCACGACATCGCGATGGCGCTCAAGGCGATGACGGTTCGCATCATCGCACCCATCCCGGGCAAGGGGTGCGTGGGCATCGAGGTGCCGAACGTGACGCGCGAGACCGTCTATCTCAAGGAGCTCCTGGCGGACGATCGGTTCACGCAGAGCAAGAGCAAGTTGACCATCGCTCTGGGCAAAGACATCGAGGGCTTCCCCGTTGTGAGCGACCTGGCGAAGATGCCCCACCTCCTCGTGGCTGGCACGACGGGTTCGGGCAAGTCGGTGTCGGTGAACGGCATGCTGACGAGCATCCTCTACAACGCGTCGCCTGACGATGTGCGGATGATCCTGATCGACCCCAAGCAGCTCGAGTTCGCCATCTACGAGGGCGTGCCCCACCTGCTTCTGCCCGTGGTCACCGACCCGATGAAGGCCGCGACAGCGCTCCAGTGGGCGGTAGCGGAGATGGAGCGGCGGTTCGGGCTGATGGCGGAGTTCCGCGTCCGCAACATGCAGGGCTACAACGAGCGCCTGGCCGAGATGCAGAAGAAGAACAACGGCGGCTACCACGCCTCCAACGAGGTGACGGGCTACGAGGAGCTGCTGGCGAAGATCGACCTCGACGGCCGGCCGCGCCACCGCCACATGCCCTACATCGTTGTCGTGGTGGACGAGTTCGCCGACCTGATGATGGTGGCCGGCAAGGATGTGGAGCAGGCGATTGCGCGTCTTGCACAGAAGGCCCGCGCCGCTGGCATCCATGTCATCCTCGCCACGCAGCGGCCGAGCGTCGACGTCATCACGGGCCTCATCAAGGCCAACTTCCCGACGCGCATTTCGTTCCGGCTGATGTCGGGCACCGACAGCCGCACCGTCCTTGACTCCAACGGCGCAGAGACCCTGCTCGGCATGGGCGACATGCTCTTCCGGCCGCCGGGCAAGAGCGAGCTGCAGCGGGTGCATGGACCGCTCGTGGACGACCGTGAGATTGAGGCGGTGGTGAACTTCCTCAAGGCGCAGCGGGCACCTGATTATGACGAGAGCATCCTCAAGCCCTCGGCGGAGTCGCAGGAGGCGGCCGACGACGGCGCGCTCGACGAGAACTACTTTGTGGCCGTGAAGGCCTGCCTCGAGGAGGGCTACGCCAGCATCTCGCTCATTCAGCGTCGGCTCGGCATCGGCTACAACAAGGCCGCCAAGCTGATGGACCTGATGGAGCGTGAGGGCATCGTTGGGCCTGCCAAGGGTGGCGCCGGTCGTCGCGACATCATCAGCATGCCGAACCTCGGATCGGGATTATAGAGACGGGCTGCGGCAGGCTGACCCTGCTGCTGTGGCACCGGGAGTGGTCGGATGGCGGAGCGAGATGAGGAGCAGGCGCGGCGTAAGAACGCGGTGGTTGCGGCGCTGTCGCTGCAGTGGGGCGAGGTCAATCGGCTGCTCTTCCGCGGCGTGATGCGGCCGCCCACCATGGCGCTGGCACCGCTGGAGTCGATGCTCGGTCGTTGGATCGCCGGGCCGCGGCTGATGGAGTTCAGCGAGGCCTTCGTGGCGACCGCGCCCTGGGGCGAGGTCTTCGAGGTGCTCAAGCATGAGATGGCGCACCAGTTTGTGAGCGAGGTGCTGGGGGTGAAGGATGAGACGGCGCACGGAGCAGCCTTTCAGAAGGTCTGCGCCGATCGGGGCATCGATGCGCGCGCGGCCGGCCGGCCGGAGGAGCCTGCAGCGGAGCATGAGCAGCGGCTGGTGGACCGGGTGCGGCGCCTGCTCAGCCTGGCGGAGTCGCCCAACCTGCATGAGGCGGAGGCCGCGGCGCGGATGGCGCGGCGCCTCATCGTGAAGCACAACATGGAGCAGGAGGCGCTGCACCAGACGAGCGACTACACGTGGCGCCATCTCGGAACACCGAGCCGCCGGGTGGGCTCGCATGTGAAGCAGCTGGCAGGGATCCTTGCGAGCCGCTTCTTCGTGGCCTGCATCCTCGTTGAGGTCGTTGACCCGCGCGGCGGCCCTTCCGGCCGTGTGGTGGAGGTCTGCGGCACGCGGGCCAATGTGGCAATCGCAGAGTTTGTCTTCGAGTACCTGCTCGCAACGGCGGAGCGGCTCTGGCAGCAGGCGCTGGCGTCTGGAGAGCTCGGCGGTGGCGCTGCGCGGGCCTCGTTCCTGCTCGGCATCATGGCGGGCTTTGGCGAGACGTTGCGGCGGCAGGATGCGGAGCTACCCGACGAGCGTGCGATGGTGAGCCTGCGCGACAAGGAGCCGGAGCGGCTGCTGCGTCGCCGCTACCCGCTGCAGCGGAGTACGGGCGGCTCCCGGGCGGGCTCGGCCGATGCTTTTGAGGCCGGGCGTGAGCAGGGCCGGCAGATCCGTCTGCGGAAGCCGATGACGAGCGATCGGGGCAACGGCGGAGGGCTGCTAGGCTCCTCGTGAGGCCTCTGCTATTGGCCCTCTCCAGCAATGCCTCGAGGAGGGCTGAGATGTCTGAAGAAGTCTTGGATCCGAACAAGTATGACCGCCGCCCGTGGGGCTCCTACACCGTCATTGACGAGGGGGCCGACTACAAGGTGAAGCGGATTGAGGTGCTCGGCGACAAGCGGCTCTCCTACCAGCGCCACAAGTTTCGGGGCGAGCACTGGTATGTGGTGGCCGGTACAGGCACGGTCACGCTCGACGGCGTGGACCACGAGGTGAAGGTGGGGGAAGCCATCGATATCCCGCAGGGTGCGGCGCATCGGATGGCCAACCTGGGTGAGACGCTCCTGATCTTCATCGAGGTTCAGCGTGGGAGCTACCTCGGCGAGGACGATATCGAGCGTCTGCAGGACGACTTCGGTCGGAGCAGCTAGCTCTTGCCGGCAGTGGCGTTCTGCTGAAGGGCGAGCCAGGCGACGAACTGCTCTTCCGCGACAGGCTTGGAGAAGAGGTAGCCCTGGAGGGAGTTGACGCCGAGCGCCTGCAGGAAGCTGCGCTGTGTGCCGGTCTCGACGCCCTCGACAGTCACGGTGAGCTGTAGCGCCAGTGCGAGCTGGGTGAGGGCGCGGGCCATGTTGCATGCCGCCGGGTCGTCGGGGAGGGAGCGGACGAAGGAGCGGTCGATCTTGATGCCGTCGAAGCGGTAGCGGGTGAGGTAGCCTAGCGAGCTGTAACCCGTGCCAAAGTCGTCGAGGAGGATGCGTACGCCGGCCTGGGAGAGCGTGGCGAGGACCTGCGCTGCGGCGGTGGCGGAGAGGTACTCGGACTCGGTGATCTCGACGACGAAGCGGTCTCGGGCGCCGGGGTGGCACCAGTCGAGGAGCTGCTCTCCGAGCTGCTCGTGGGCGAGGAGGTCGGGGGAGAGGTTGACGCTTACCCAGAGCGGCTTTCCGTTCGCTCCGAGGGGCCATGAGGCTGCGGCGGCGGTGGCGGTACGGACGACGCACTCGGTGAGGCGCCGCATGATGCCGAGGCGGGTGGCGAGCGGGATGAAGTCAACGGGCGAGACGAGGCCGAGTTCGGCGCTCTGCCAGCGGACGAGTGCCTCTGCACCGACCGGCTGTCCGGCGGGCGAGACGATGGGCTGGAAGGCGACGATGAGCTCCTCTTCGAGGTTGGCGCGGCGGAGGGCCATCTCGACCTGGGCGCGCCGTAGGAGCTCAGCCTCGAAGCATTCGTCGACCAGCTGCATGGAGCCGGATCCCTGCGTCTTGGCATGGGTGAGGGCGGCCTCGGCACGCTCCATAAGGACGGAGGGATTGATGTCGGGGGTCCAGACCGCAGCACCACCGCAGAGTGCGACGGCGATGCTGGTGTTCTCGATTTCGATTGGTTGCGTGAGGAAGCTTCGGATCTCATCGAAGAGTGTGTCGATTTGGACCTGCGCGCCGTCGACGATGAGGGCGATTTCATCGCCGCCCCAGCGGCTGACGACCAGGACGCCGCGAAGTGCGGCAACGCGTTCCGTGACGGCGCGCAAGACGCGGTCGCCACCGGTGCGGCCGTAGAGAGCGTTTACGGTGCGGAGGCCGTCGATGTCGACGATGACGGCGGCGAGCGGGGAGCCGTCTGCAGGCTGCGCGTCGAGCCACTCGAGAAAGGCGGTGCGGTTGAGTGCGCCGGTCTCGCGGTCGAGGCGGAGGGCGTCTCGGAGCTCGCGCTTCTGTTCGCGGGTCTCGGTTCGGTGTGCACGGGCGACGACGGCATCTCGGAGGAGGTCCTGCGCGAGGAGCGGGAGCAGGTTGCAACCCTCTTCGGAGATGGCGACCACGCCGTAGCTCCTCGGCGAGCCGGAGCCTTCACCGCCAACGAAGGTGGCAAAGAAGTTATCGAGGCTGCAGCACTTGTCGGGCGAGGTAGCGGCCCTGCGGAGGATGTCGATGCATTCGCGCCAGGGGGTGTGGTCGTTGCGCTCACCGATGCGGAGGTGGTTGGGCGAGGTGGAGCGTGCGTCAGTGGCGGCGTAGCGCCAGACGACCTCGCGCCCCCAGGTCTCCGGGGCGCTGTTGAGGCCGGCGTGGGCCTCGATGATGACGACGGTTCGGAGCTGCGGCGCTCGCGCAACGGCGGCAGCGACGAGGGAGCGGACCATGGCGCGTCCGGCGGCCAGTGTGGTGGCACCCGTCATGGTGGTGCGCATGCCGGTGGCGAAGGCGGCGCGTTCGGTGGCCAGGAGCTGGCCGCGCTCGGCTGCGATGAGCAGTCCGGCGACGGTTCCCTGCAGCCGCGGGAGAGCAAAGGCGGCAGTTGGTATGGCGAGGTCGAGCCCTGCGGCCTGCAGTAGTGCGAGCTGGGCGGGGCCGAGGTCAGCCTCGACGCGGGCGAGCGCGGGGACGAGGCAGAGCGGGTCTGCGCACCGGAGCCGCCGAAGGGTGGCGAGTTGCGCGGAGAGGGAGGCCGCGCTGATGTCGAGGACGAGCAGCGTGGCCTCTGCCGTGGCGGTGTCGAGGTCGAGCCGGACGGTGTCGTCAAATCGGAGGACGCGGCTTGGC
Organism: uncultured delta proteobacterium; assembly: GCA_903873545.1. GTDB lineage: Bacteria > Myxococcota_A > Bradymonadia > REDH01 > REDH01 > CAIWGR01. Next base: position 4,748 of record CAIQPA010000498.1, on the reverse strand, counting down.
GCAACAGAGCCAGCGATGCGGCTTACGGCCTGCTGGACGGCGACGGAGGTCTCGATGGAACCCACAACCCATATGGCCCGTCCCTCACTCTCGGAGGCAGGGCTCGAGCGTTCAGGCGGAGTGGGCTGTGATGCAGGATAGAGCATGCGTCCGTCGCGAGGGTTTGAAGTTCGACCCCAAGTTACGTGTGTAAACGGGTGAAGCAAATTTTGGGCGGTCGCCCGGCTGCCATTTGAGCGCGCGACTTTACCGCGCGGCGCGGAGGGAGTATCCCGCCGCCGCACACAGGAATGCATGGGAATTGGAGCGAGAGATGATGCACAGCGATGTGAAAATTGGCATTATCGGCGGTTCGGGGCTGTATGAGATCGACGGTCTGGAGATCCTCGACGAGGTGACGATCGAGACGCCCTTCGGGATGCCGTCCGACAAGATCGTGATCGGCCTGCTGGGCGATCGGAAAGTGGCCTTTCTTCCGCGTCACGGCCGCGGTCACCGCTACAACCCGACGCAGATTCCTGTGCGGGCCAACATCTGGGCGCTGAAGTCGCTCGGCGTCTTCTGGCTCGCGACGGTGTCGGCGGTTGGGTCTCTGCGGCGCGAGATCGAGCCCCGCCACTTCGTGATTCCCGACCAGGCGATCGACCGGACGCGCAACCGGGTCGACACCTTCTACGACGACCTCGCGGTGCATGTTGGCTTCAGCCATCCCTTCCACCCCGACCTCCGGTCGGTGCTGCTGGAGGCCTGTGCCGCAGAGGGCATCACCCATCACGACGGCGGCACCTATGTCTGCATGGAGGGGCCGCTCTTCTCGACGAAGGCGGAGTCGGAGCTCCACCGGTCGTGGGGCGCGAGCATCATTGGCATGACGGCGCTGCCGGAGGCCAAGCTCGCCCGTGAGGCGGAGATGTGTTACGCCTCCATCTGCCTCGCCACCGATTACGATGTCTGGACCGATGAGGACCATGTGGACATCAACTCGGTGATGGCGAATGTGCATGCCAACGTGACCAACGTGCGGGCGGTGTTGAAGCGTGTCATCGCGACGATTCCGCTCGAGAAAGAGGCCACCTCTGAGGCCTCTTCGGCGCTGCAGTTCGCCAACATGACGAAGCCTGAGTTCATCACCGACGAGGCCTGGGCCAAAGTAGGCCTCTTCCTCGGCAAGTATGTGAAGCGGGGTGAGGCTTGATGCGTCCCGGCGCAGGCTTCGCACTGCTGCTGCTTCTCGCCGGGTGCGATGAGAGTGGCGGTGGTGGCGGAGCGGAGAGCGACAACGCGCGTCCCGTGGCGGTGGTCGATGGCCCTGCGACGCTTGCTGCAGGGGAGTCGGGCCTCTTTGATGCCGTTGGCTCCTACGACATCGATGGCCGCGTTGTGAGCTGGAGCTTCGTCTGGGGCGATGATTCGCCGGAGGAGCTCTCTGTTGGTCCGCGGGCCTACCACTCCTTCCGCCGTGGCGGGATTTATGAGGTGGTGGTGTCGGCGATCGATGAGCGAGGCGCGAAGGGTTCGGCGACGACGCAGGTGCTGGTTGTTGGTAGCATCGAGGGTTCGGGCGAGGGCTCTGGTGCCGGTTCGGGCGAAGGCTCGGGCGCAGGCTCCGGAGAGGGCTCGGGCACAGGTTCGGGCGCGCCGTAGGTCGCTGCGCCCTCAGGTTTTTTGGGAAGGTGAAGTCATGACGCAGTCGTCCTATTCGCAGGCAATGATCTGGTGCTGTGGCTCCTGTGGCTTCGTGCTGTCGGGTGGTCAGCCTCACATGGAGTGCCCGATGTGCGATAGCTACCGCGAGGTCTTCATCGACATCCCGCAGCAGATCGAGTCGGAGGTGCGCGCGGAGTTCGGCGAAGAGATCAACGCCGCTCCGGCCCGCGCCAAGCGTCGCGCCCTCGTGGCCGAACAGGGCCTCGGACAGAAGTTCAGAATCAAGGGTCGCGTCACGCTTCCCGTGCACGACGCGCGAGCGTCTCGGAAGTAGACCTACACTTGGCACATCCCGTACGATTTTCCGCCCTTGGCGGCCTTGGTGAGATTGGAATGAACTGTGCCGTCCTCGAGCAGGACGGGATGCTGCTGATCATCGACTGCGGAATGACCTTCCCGGACGAGGAGACGCTGGGGGTTGAGCTGGTGATGCCGGATCTCGACTGGCTGGTGGAGAACGAGACCCGCATCGCAGGGCTCGTCATCACCCACGGCCACTTCGACCACATCGGCGCGGTGCCCTACTTGCTCGAGCAGATCGATCTGCCGATCTACGCACCGCCGCTCGCAGCCGAGATGATCCGTTCGACGCTGCAGGAGCGTGACCTCGATGATGGGGTGGTCATCCGCAAGTTCGAGGCGGGGAGCCGGTTCAAGGTGGGGCCCTTTGAGATCGAGGCCATCCATGTGAACCACAGCATCCCGCAGACCTGCGCGCTGGCGATTCGGACCACCTCGGGGCTCTTCGTTCACACCGCCGACTTCAAGCTCGATGCCAACCCGCTCAACGAGCCGCCGGCCGATCTGACGCGGCTCCGTGAGCTCGGAAACGAGGGCGTGCAGGTGCTCTTCTCCGACTCCACCAACGTGGAGCGGTCGGGGCGTTCGGGCTCGGAGCGTGACGCGCGCGAAGGGCTGCGTGCCGCTATCACGGAGGCCCATCAGGCGGTCTTCGTGGCGCTCTTTTCGACGAATCTCTTCCGCGTGCAGTCGCTCTGCGACATCGCCGCAGAGACAGGCCGCGTGGTGGTCCTGCTGGGTCGTTCCATGGAGAAGCTGGTCGGCATCGCGCGCGAGCTCGGCCTGCTGCGGCTGCCGCACGAGGGCATCATCGCCTCCATCGAGAGTGCCCGCGACCTACCGCGCCATCAGCTGCTGCTGCTCTGCTCCGGCAGCCAGGGCGAGACGCGCGCGACCATGAACAAGCTGGCGACCGGCGAGATGCGGTCGTTCGAAGTCACGCCGAACGACCTGGTCATCTTCTCGTCGCGGGTCATCCCCGGCAACGAGAAGGGGGTGAGCCGAATCCGCAACATGCTCGCCCGCCGCGGCGCCCGCTTCCTCGAGGATGAGCGGAGCGTACATGTCTCGGGCCACGCCTATCGCGACGAGCAGCAGCTCATGATTGAGTGTCTGCGTCCGAAGATTTTCGTGCCGGTGCATGGCGAGCATCGCTTCCTGAAGCGCCACGCGGAGCTCGCCCGCACGTTGGGCGTCAAAGAGGCCCACGTGCTCGACAACGGCGATGTGCTGGAGATCGCGCCGAAGGGTGCCAAGGTCATCGGCCGTCGCCACGCCGTCGGGATCGCGATCGACGGCACGGCGCTCGGCCCTGTCGACGGCCAGGCGATGAAGGAGCGCCGGCGGCTGGCACGCCGCGGCGTGATGACGGTTTTTGTGGCCGTCGATCTTCGTCGCGGGGAGCTGCTCGATGGGCCCCATCTGTCGGCGATGGGAGTGGCGGAAGAGGTGGACGAGATCCTCAAGCTTGCCGAAGAGGCGGCCGCGACTGCTTTCGGTAAGCTCGACCGAGAGTCACGGCGGAGCCAGCCGGCCATTGCGGAGGCGATCCGCCGTGCGGTCATGGGTGCTCTGCGCCGGGAGCTCGAGCGCAAGCCGCTGATCGAGGTGATGGTCTACGACGCGGGTCGCATCGTCCGCTAGGCTGGATCGGAGCCGCCTCCGATTGTTCAAAAAGACGAAACCGACCCGCTGGTCATTAGCGGGGGGCGTTGCTAGTTCACTCGGGTTCCGATGGTTCCCGAGGTGGTTGCATGAAGCTCTTCTCGTTTGAGCGGAGATGGTTGATGACAGTGTTCGACGCGACCTTCTCGGGGGGCGTCGCGACGCTGCCGTGGAAGGCGAGCGAGCTTCGGACGACGCAGGCCTTTGTGACCGATGTGTTCCGCGTGGGACCGCCCATCACCATGGTCGGCATGCGGGCCGCGATCTGGCTGGTCTATCTCTTCACGCCACTGCTGGCTTTCGCGCTTCCGGTACCGCTCGGCATGCTCTCCGAAGAGCGCCGGTCTGCGGCGCTGGAGAAGGTGTCGATGTCACCGATCTACGCGCTGCGTGAGCTGCCGACGCTGTTCAAGATGATGGGGTCGATGGCCTACTGCTCCTCTGCCGAGGTGCAGCGGGCGGTGGGGATCGAGCGGCCGGATTTCCGCGTTCCGAACTGGGTTGAGGAGACCGAGCGTCATGGCTGAGCCGAAGCGGATCCCCGATGGGATGCAGGTCTTTTCGATGGTGTCGGGCCAAGCGCGGATTGAGGACGAGGCCGACTTCGTCATCATCGGCAGCGGCGCGGGCGGCGCGACGGCGGCGCGTGTGCTGACGGATGCTGGCCACAGCGTCATCCTCGTGGAAGAGGGCCCCTACGTTCCGGTGAAGGAGCGGGGCTACGATGTCTGGACAGGGTTCCGGAGCTCGTGGCGCGACTGCGGCTTTCAGGTGGCCGAGGGGCGGTTGTTCCTGCCAATCATCCAGGGAATGGGCGTGGGCGGCACGACGACGATGAACGGTGCCATCTGCCACCGCATGAAGCCGGAGCTGCACGCGGAGTGGGTGCGAGACCACAAGCTTCCGGAGAACCTCTCGTTCGAGGAGTTCAGCCGCATCTACGACCGAGTCGACCAGGAGCTGCAGATTGCGCCGGCGCCCGAAGAGGTGCTGGGCCGTCACAACACGCTGCTCCGCGACGGGCTCGAGGCCATCGGCTTTTCGCACAACCCGATCCGCCGCAACGTGGTGGGCTG
>CAIQPA010000497.1 GCA_903873545.1 uncultured delta proteobacterium | reverse complement strand
GTCAAGGTCGTGGGTCGCCACCACCACCGAGGCGCCCGCCTTGACGAGCTCTGCGAGCAGCGCTTCGAGACGCGCAGTCTGCGGAGCATCAAGGCCGGCAAAGGGCTCATCGAGGAGCAGGCATTGGGGGCGGTGGACGAGGGCTGTTGCGACCGCGAGGCGCCGCCGCATGCCGCCGCTCAGCGTGGCAGCCTGCTTTGTCGCATGGGGCAGCAGGTCGAGCAGCGTGAGCAGCTCGGTCGCCCGTGCACGGGCCTCTGCGACAGCCACGCCATGCAGCCCTGCCACCAGCTCGAGGTGCTCGCGGGCGGTCAAGTCGGGCCAGAGCGGGTCGGCCTGCGGGCAGTAGCCGAGCGCCCGCGGCGGAACTCCTTCGCGGGAGCCGGTGGTTGCCTGAAGGAGCCCCGCGGCGATGCGGAAGAGGGTCGTCTTGCCGGAGCCGTTGGGCCCGAGCAGCGCTGTGCAGCGGCCGGCATGGAAGGCAACCGTCATCGGCGCGAGGAGGGTCTGCCCACCGACAGCGAAGGAGACCTCTCTGAGTTCGAGCAGGCTCACAGGTGCCCCGTATCGGCGGCGAGCCCCATCGACTTCGCCAACGCCAGCCGCGCGGCCACGAAGGGTGTTACGCGAAAGCCTCCGTCGAGCTCCCATGCATCGAACGGCAGCTGCCCCGCGTCGCGCAGGTTGCGGAGGAGAAGCAGTTCGCTGGCGGGCGACCGGTCGAAGCCGAACGGGTTGCGGTACTGGCCCGGCGCCAGCCTTCCATACTTCGCATCATCGGCCGCGATGAGCACCGACAGTTCGTCGCCGCGGCGGCAGAGGTAGCCGAGGAAGGCGTCCGACATCGGAGCGACCTCGGCACGGAGCGCAGGCTCCTTCTCGGCCCAGCGGCACCAATCCAAACCGTAGAGGAAGTCGTGCAGGTAGCGGAAACGGAGCTCGGTGTGGCGTCCGTAGTGATGCGACAGGTGGCCGATGGTGGCTGCGAGCGCGACAGCATCCTCGGTGGAACCCTGCCCCAGCCGGCCTGCGAGCGCGTCGAGGTCGCCGAAGAGGTTGTCGGGGTAGTCGTCGGAAAAGCGCGCTGCGAGGTCGGCCAAGAGCCCCGCTCGGAGCGATGCGTCGTCGCCCGTGAAGGCCTGCGCGGCCAGCGCATCGAGCGGCGTTGCCCGTTCGCGGCCCGGCGCGAGGGAGAGCCGAGGTGGAGCGCTTCGCTCAATCTGCTGGAGCCGTTCGAGGCCGCTCACTGCGGGAGCCCGTGCCGGAAGAGGAGTAGCGTCCAGGCCAGCGTGCTGCCCCAGATGGCCCGGTGGAGCGACTGCTTGAAGGCGGCCTGTGCAGCGAAGGCGCCCGTCACGGCCGCCGCGCTGCGCCCATGCGCCTGCAGCCCGAAGCCGATGAGGATGAGGAGCGGCACGGCCGTCTCGCGCGGGAGCGTGGCGTTGAGATGGGCCACGAACCAGACCAGCCCGCCGAGGGCGAGCAAGGCCAACGACAGGACCCGCGCAACAGGGTTCCCCAGCGCCGTTGTGAGGGTCCGCTTGCCCCCTTCGCGGTCGCTCTCCTCGTCCGAAAGGCCGCTCGCAATCGCGCTCGAAAGGGCCGTGAAGAAGAGGCCGCCGAGCAGCCAGAGCAGCGGACCCTGCAGCGGGAGCGGAAAGAGGAACGACGCTGCGGCTATCGGCATGCCGAGCCCGATGCCGCCCGCCTCGAGGAGCTCGCCGCCGCCGCGGTAGTTCAGCTTGAGCGGAGGAAGGCTGTAGGCGGCGAGCGCGCCAATGCCGAGCACCGAGAAGAGGAGCGGCTGCAGGCTGTTGTGGCGGGCACCAGCGAAGGCGCCGAGCGCCACCATCAGCGCAGCCGTGAGCAGCGACGCAGCGCCGAGCGCGCGGGCCGGGAGG
>CAIQPA010000496.1 GCA_903873545.1 uncultured delta proteobacterium | reverse complement strand
TCCGACCTCGACATCGCGTTGCCCGACGGCACGACCGACGAAGCGTTCTTGCGCGAGCTGGCCCGCGGCCTCGACGCGTCATTCTCGCGCTCGCGCCCCGAGTTCGTCCTCTACCTGTCCGGCGCCGACGCGCTCGTCGGCGATCGCCTGGGCCGGTTGCGCGTCAGCAAGGCGGGCTTGCAGGAACGCGACCGCATGGTCCTCGCCGCGTGCCGCGAGGCCGGCGTCGAGGTCGTGACGGTGATGGGCGGCGGATACGGCGGCGTGATCGCAGAGACGGTCGAGGTCTACGAGGCGTCGGTGCTCGCGACGCTGGGGTATTCGCGCGGGTGAGGGCGAAGGCGGCGACCGCGTGGCGGACGGCTCGCGCGCAGGCTGCCCGGGGTCCCAACTGCGCAGTGGCGCGGGGCCATGCGTGCGTGTAGGGTGCTTCCGTTCGATCGCGCGGGCGTAGTTCAGCGGTAGAACGTCAGCTTCCCAAGCTGAATGTCGTGGGTTCGATCCCCATCGCCCGCTCCAGTCTCTCGTCCGGAATGAGCGCGCGAATGCGCGCAACACCCTCCTCCTGCTGCAGCTGAGCGGGCAGGTTTTGGTCGGCTTCGAGGGTGCAGCGAAGGTGCCGCCGAACCCCGCGAAGCGGCGAAAGCCCATGTGCGAGAGGCTGAGTGTCGTAGGTTTGGGGCGATCCTCCGCGACTCCGGCGCGCGAACCCGGCCGCCTCAGCGCTCCGATTCGTGGTCCAGGTTTGGCGGGCATACGACATTCAGACGAAGTCGCTGAAGGTCGTCGCTCTGCGAAGTTCTCAGAGGTTCACCCAGGCAAGTCGCGCGGCCTAGGAACGCCGACTCGGCGGTGCCAGGATCGGCGGTCCGACATGTCGTTCGTTGAGCCACGGCCCGTATCACCCCCGCGGCCGCCGGCTACGCTCAAGCCTTCTCCCGCCGACCGAGAGCCGGATGCCATCCCAAGCCATGACTGCATTTCTCACGAGCCTTGAGAACGTAGAAGAGCTCCTAGACATCCACGGCAACTTGCAGGCAGCCCCGGGACGTCGACACAACCAGGAGGCCTTGCACCGTGCCGGTGTCGTGATGTCAGTCGCTGCGTGGGATGGCTATGTCGAGAGCGTGGTGCTGGAGTGCTTCACGAAGCTGCAAACTACGGTCACGAGCCCCCAGGCGCCCGCGTGGGCCCTCACTTCCTTCCGGCTCCACGAGACGGCCGCAGCAGAAGCAGCGAAGGCAACAAACACGCCCAACGCCGAAAACGTGAAGCGCCTTTTCGAGAAGACCCTTGGGTTCGACCCGTGGCCAGCGTGGACCTGGAAGTCGGCAGCCGGAACCACAACATCTGTTTTCGTGCGTGAGCGGATGAACCAGTGTTTGAAGGTGCGCCACGCGATTGCCCACGGGAGTGCGCTGCCTTTAGGCCCGTCGTACGCTTGGTTACTGAACAGTTCCCACACGCCACGCCTGCCCCTCGCCCTGCTGAAAGGCTGCAAGTCATTCTTCGGTCGCGTGGTTGACGCCACGGACGGTGCACTGAGCGGGCACTTTGCATCTCGCCACCGACTTCCGGCCCCATGGTGAACCGGCTGATGGCGAAACGGCCTTGACTGCTTGCGGTTTCACCTCGTACGGAGCGGTGGGCCGACACGCGCACCACAGCGAGCGAGCTCGCGGGCCTGTCTCCGCAGCTTCCCGACAGCCTCACCGTGAACGGCACCGGCGCATTCGAGGTCGGCGGTCCCGAAGGCGGCAACGGCCTCCGCGGCAAAAAGCTCATCGCAGACACCTAAGGTCCGAGGGTGCTCATCGGCAGCGGGGCGTGGCCCGGCAAGGACTTCTTCAAGGCGGAACTGGCTGGCTGCACCCGCGACGGTTGGCGAACTCGATCGTGAAGCTGCGGTTGGCGACTGATGTGCTGGTGGTGCTGGGGTGCTTCGTTGGGGACCGGGCGGCGCGGGTGTTGCGCTTCGTGACCTGTGTTGGGTCGCGAACGATGCAAGCCGGATCAAGAGCAGCTCCGACCTCATCCTTTTGCGCAGTTCTACGATCTACGCCGACGGGGACTTAGTTGAACTCGCCTGCTAGGGTCACTTCGTAAGCCCTGGATACGCGTGGGAGCGGATCATGGGAATCTGAGTCCTGGCCATGCCCCGACTCCACATCTTCACTTCAGCCTACGCATGAAGTAGCTCTTGAGTTGCTTCGCAAACCTGCGTTGCACGCCAAGCGCAACCATCTGATCCACGCTAAGTTCCATGACGGAGCGCATGGAGCTCACCCCCGCCGACTCCAGCTTCCGGATCGTGGCAATGCCGACCACACGCTCCTGAGCCGGGGTTACCCGACGAACTCCCCTCAATAGTGGCCCCAAGGGCGAACAGTAGTTGAGACTCTCAAGAAGGTCGTAAGCCTGCCCACGGATCCGGGACAGCACATGCTTAACCACCTTCACCTGCTCAGGTAAGACGCCACAGTGCTGTCGAAGATGGTGGTAAAAGGCCCTTACCTCGAAGATCGAGGTGTGACCAGCGAGCATCCACAGGGCCGAATCGCGCCATGCTTCCTCGACCCCATCGAGGCCTGTGATTCCCCAGCGCCGCTCGACGTCGCCGACAGGGACACCTCTCGATCGCTCGTCAAGGACGATGGCGGCCAGCATCGCAACATAGGACCGCTTGCGAGCAGCATCTTCGATCCCCCGGCGAGGCTTCTGCTCCGGGATCCCAAGCGAGCCGAGCAACTCATCCGCCTTCGATCCTGCTGCTGAACCAATGACCCACTCGCTGAAGAGCAGTGACTTGCCGCTACTAGGCCTCGACTCAATCCACCCATCGACTTGGCTAGCCAAGTCTTCACTGAATCGACGGAGCTTCGGGGTTCGGTCAGAGACCAACGCCATCACGAAGAGGTGGTCCAGTCCGGTCCACCGACCTAGTAGCTTGCCCGAACTGTCAAGCGAGAGCAGGTCCCGCGTGAGCTGACCGACCCCGGCAACATAGGGAAGTGGGAGCATTGCTCGCCCCCCCGCCCGACCGAGGAACGTGGAATGGAGCCGGGCGTTCTCATCGCGGTAGGCCAGGACGCGTGTTGGATCGGACAGCCATCGGACCGCGCCATCAATCCGGGGGACGAGCGAGCTCGCGCCCAAGGTGTGGCCGAGCAGAGCGGCGCACTCCGCAACCGACAAGCCTTGTTCCCCCGCCCGCGCGAGGCATGCGGCGACGATCCCCGCCGCAGCAAGATCGCTGACCGAACCTGTCTCCGACACACCGCGACGAGCTGGGGACAACGCAGCCTCGAAGGAGGACCGGAGGGGCGGCAGCACCTCGTCGCGGATCTCGCGTGCCAGAATCTCTGCGTCCCATTCGTCGGTGGGCCGCACCAGAACGACCCCGTGCCCTGTCCGGTCTCCCCGACCTGCACGACCCAGAATCTGCAGCAACTCGTCGGTGCGCAGCTTGCCGAAACCGAAGAACGTCGTGTCCCTCACGACCACGTGGGTTGCCGGCAGGTTGACACCCATGGCCAACGCTGTCGTTGCTACGACGCATCGGCATACCCCGGATCGGAACCGCTCTCGCACGCGAAGACGTTCGTTGGCTGGCTGCCCAGAGTGGTACGCGAGAACCTCGACGGACAGAACTGCCGACAGTTTCCGAGCAAGGGCAACCGCGGATTCGCGTCGGTAGACGAACACGAGAGCAGCCGTGTCGGGCTGCGCGAGAGTCGCCCGAAGCTCATCCCTGATGATGTCGTCAGCGTCCTCGTCGCCCTCGAGGGCCCAGACTTCCTTCGTCAGCGGTGACCGAGAAGACGACGCAACAAGTTGGCAGGGACGCAGCCACTGTCGAAGTCGTTCGGGCTCCCCCACCGTAGCGGACAGGAGCACCATGCGAGGCGGCACCGGCATCGACAGCATCGATGCCGCTACCAACTCCAAGGTTGGCCCCCGTCTTGGGTCCGCGATCAGGTGGGCCTCGTCGATGACGACGGCACCGATCGTCGATGCCCATGCCGCGTGCGCTGGATTCCTGAGAATGGCGTCCAGCCGCTCGGGCGTGGCAATGATGACTTCGCCCTCACTGGGCGGCGCATCGGACGGCATCTCGCCTTCAAGCCGGTAGTCACCCGTAGAGATGCGAACTCGAGGAGCCTGGGCGAAGGCAGTCGGGACAAGCCGTCCTAGCACGTCCTCGAGCTCCTCCGCCTGCTCCTGCGCGAGCGCACGGAGCGGCTCCAGGAGAACCGCGCGGCGACCACGCAGAAGCGCTTCAATGAGAATCAGGTAGCCAACGAGACTCTTCCCACTGTTCGTTGGCGAGCAGACAACCAGGTGCTGGCGCGAGTCGAGGATGCGCGCATCGCAGAGCGCTGCCTGCTGCACTGGTCGAAGGTCGCGTCCCCTCAAGAGCGCTGCGACGATCGGCCCCCAGCGGGGATCGTCGAAGCTGGCAGCCGCCACCTCGGGCGACCTGTTTGAACCGCCTGCCTTCCCCGCTGGCAGCCTTCTCATGGTTCTCCCAGCATCCGCCGAAGCGCCGGCAATAGCTGACGAAACTCATCCGTGCTGAGCTCCTCAAGCCGCGCGTACAGCCATCGCTTGAGCTCGGCCACAGAGACCGGTTGGAGGGAAAGGAAGACCGGCTCGGTTCGGAGGTCGGTGCTCGATGGGATGCCGAAGTATGAAGCGATCCTCTGTAGGGCGGGAGACTGCGGCTCGGACTTGCCAGCGAGCCAGCGAGAAATCGTCGTCGGATCGATCCCTAGTTCGCCAGCAGCGATCTTCTTCCCACCATGATCGAGCGAGCCGAAGAGGTGGCGGAGATTCTCGGCGAGAACACCGCCGTTCTCGTGAGGCAGGTCCGAGAAACGGAGACTCTCTCCCCCATCCTCCTGCGCGAAGGCCCTGGCCAGTTCGAGCTGAGTTGCCTCGTCAACGCGCTCGTCGGCAAGTCGGCCTCCGAGCAGTTCGCGAGTCGTGTCCGAACCCAAACCAGTTCGCGCCTCGAGCCACTGTTGCCACTCCCCTCGGGGAACGCCCGTTCGCCAGAGCAGGAAGCGAGTGTTGACGGAGACCTGGTGAGACATTGGCTTAGCAAGGTAAGTAGTACCTTGCCGCAAAATATGCATCCATGACTATTTTGCTAATTTTTGTGGACGGAGCTAGGCATCGGTGGCACTGATGCCCATCTACCCCATGCTTTCATCCCCGCCTGAACCCGAGCTGAACCCCGCCCAGAACGACGTTGTTCGGCGTGGCTTACTTTCGAGCGGATTCAGCGCAATCCTTCAAATGCCAACGGGTTCCGGCAAAACCTGGCTGGCAGAGCAGGCGATCGCCGCCGCCCTGGAGCGCGGCCAGCGGGCGATCTACCTCACCCCGCTGCGAGCGCTGGCAAACGAGCTGGTTGGCCGCTGGAGCACCCGGTTCGCCGGCTACCAAGTCGGCGTCTTCACGGGGGACTACGGCCAACGCCAGGCCTACCCGGTCCCGTTCGAACAGGCCCGCCTCCTGATCATGACGCCCGAGCGGCTCGACGCCTGCACGAGGAACTGGCGTAGCCACTGGGGCTGGCTCCCCGAGGTGGGGCTGCTTGTTGTGGACGAGCTGCATCTGCTGGGCGACCGGAGCCGGGGCCCGCGCCTGGAAGGCGCCCTGATGCGAGCCCGCCGCCTGAACCCGTTCCTCCAACTCCTCGGCCTCTCCGCGACCATGGGCAACCGTGCGGAGTTGGCTGACTGGCTCGGCGGCGTGCACTTCGGCAGTTCTTGGCAACCGATCCCCATCGAGTGGCGCGTTGCCCGCTACCAACGCGCGACCGACAAGCCTCGAATCCTCCAGCAAGAGGTCCAGAGATGCATCGCGGGGGGAGGCCAGAGCCTCGTGTTCGTGCAGTCTCGGCGCCGCGCAGAAGCCCTGTCAGCCGAGCTGAGGACGGCAGGAGTCCCTGCAGGCCACCACCACGCCGGCCTAGACTCCACCGAACGGCAGCGACTCGAAAGCGACTACCGCGCAGGCCAACTCCGCGCACTCGTGTCCACGGGCACACTGGAGATGGGGCTCAACCTGCCCGCTCGGCAGGTGGTGCTCTACGACCTCCAGAGCTTCGACGGCACAGACTTCGTCCCGCTCTCGGTCAACACCGTCTGGCAGCGCGCAGGACGCGCCGGCAGACGTGGGCTCGACACCAGAGGGGAAGTGGTCCTAATCGCCCCGGCCTGGGACCGACTTTCCGATCGATACGCAGCCGGGAAGTTCGAGCGAATCGCCTCTGGCCTCTGCGACGGGCGAGCTCTCGCCGAACAGGTGCTTGCCGAGGTGTCGAGTGGCCTCGCGCGAACCCGGGAGCAGCTCGACCGCAACCTGCAGCAATCGCTCGCGGCACACCAGCGGACCTTGCCGCCCCTGAACACCGTGGTCAGAGACATGCTCGACAGCGGGATGCTGATCGAGGTCCAGGAGCAGGAGGCCCGAGGTCCTGCTCTCCGAGCGACGCGCCTTGGGCGCATCGCCGTCCGGCAGATGCTCTCACCCGCCACCGTCCTGAGCCTGGCTCACTCTCTGCAGCAGGAAGCGGCCGCGCAGCTGACCTTCCTCGACCTCCTGATGCTCTGCGCGCAAACCGACGATTGCCAACCACTCATCCCGGTGGATTTCGAAGAACTCGAAGAGCTCGGGGGGCGCCTGGCCAAGGAAAACTCGACTCTGCTCTCTGAAGGTCACCAGAAGATTCGAGAGCGCTTCGGGATCGCAGGACGCCGACTCCTGGCCGTCATCAAGACTGCTTTGGTTGCCAGGGCTTGGACGCGCGTGGGCTGCGCCAACCTCGTTGCGGACGCCTTCGGGTGCTACGCCTTCGAAGTTCGCCGACTGAGCGAGAGCCTGGAGCGGATCCTCACGGCAGCTATAGCGATTGTCAGTCCGCCTACTGCCAAGGACTCCACGCCGGATGCCCCTCCTGCGAACGTGCCCACCGAAGAACCCGAAGGAATCGGCGTACCTACGGTCAGAGAGCGGGTCCTTGCTCTGCATGCCATGGTGGCTCACGGAGTAGACGAACAGGTCGTAACGCTCACCTACATCGACGGCATTGGCGGCACCCTCGCCAGACGACTGCGCGAGGCCGGCATCAGCGACATCGAGGAACTGGCGCAAGCGGATGCAAGCGACCTGCGCACGGTGCGGGGCGTCTCCTCGGCACGAGCCGCACGGTGGATCCACGAAGCTGGGGAGATGATCAAGACCCGCTCGGCGTTCGCTCTGCGCGAAGTCGGGCCGGGCACGGAGACTGTAGCCGCCGGGTTGAGATCAGCTACCGACCCCTACCGCCTACGCCGAGCGCTCGAACTCCAAGTCCGGAGGCATGGTCGATCGTTCACCGTGACCGGTGGTCTCGAGCCCCACCGAGTCACGCGGCACAACGAAGGCCTTAAGTGCGACTGCGCCGACTTCGCCAAGGGTCACACGTGCAAACACATCCTGGCCGTGCGCCTCCACTGCAAGGACGCCGATTTGGCGCAG
>CAIQPA010000495.1 GCA_903873545.1 uncultured delta proteobacterium | reverse complement strand
GTGCCGCGGACCATGATGCGGTCGTTGCCGCGACGCGAACCAAACGAGTTGAAGTCGGCCTTGGCGATGCCGGCCTCGGCGAGGAAGCGGCCCGCAGGACCACCGGCCTCGATGTCGCCCGCGGGGCTGATGTGGTCGGTGGTGATGGAGTCACCGAGCTTGAGGAGGACCTTGGCGCCGGTGATGGGCTTGATGGGGTCGGGGGTGAGGCCCATGCCCTCGAAGAAGGGGGGGAGCTGGATGTAGGTCGAGCTCTCCTTCCAGGCGTAGAGGTCGTTCTCGATGGCCGGGATGGCGTTCCAGCGGGGCTCGCTGGTGGCGTCGGCGTACCGCTTGCGGAAGAGCTCTGGAGTGATGGCCGCTTTGATGGTGGCGGCGATCTCCTCGTCGGTGGGCCAGATCTCGCGGAGGTAGACCGGATTGCCGTCGGCGTCGGTGGCGATGGCGTCGTTCTGCAGGTCGATGTTGACCGTACCGGCGATGGCGTAGGCGACGACGAGCGGCGGGCTGGCGAGGAAGTTGGCCTTCACGGCGGAGTGGACGCGGCCCTCGAAGTTGCGGTTGCCCGAGAGGACGGAGGCGGCGACCAGCTTGCCCTGCTTGATGGCGGCTTCGATGCCCGAATCGATGGGGCCCGAGTTGCCGATGCAGGTGGTGCAGCCATAGCCGACGGTGGCGAAGCCGAGCTTGTCGAGGTCGGCGGTGAGGCCGGCGGCGTCGTAGTAGTCGGTGACGACGCGCGAGCCGGGCCCGAGCGAGGGCTTGACCCAGGGGGCGATCTTCACGCCGCGGGCGACTGCCTTGCGGGCCACCAGACCGGCGGCGATCATGACGCCCGGGTTGGAGGTGTTGGTGCAGGAGGTGATGGCGGCGATGACGACGGCGCCCTGCTTGAGCGTGTGGGTCGCGCCACCCTCGTCTGTGTAGGTGACGGCTGCGTCGACCTGGTCGGCGGCGACGCCGTGGCCCTTGTGGCCGATGGGGGCGGTGAGGCACTTGTCCCAGTCGCTCTTCATGTCGGCGAGGTTGATGCGGTCCTGCGGGCGCTTGGGGCCGGCGAGGGCGGGCTCCACGGTCGAGAGGTCGAGCGTGAGGGTGTCGGTGTAGATGGGGTCGGGGGTCTCCGCGGTGCGGAAGAGGCCCTGGGCCCGGTAGTAGGCCTCAACATTCTTCACATGCTCTTCGTCGCGGCCGGAGAGGCGGAGGTAGTCGAGCGTTGCGTCGTCCACGGGGAAGAAGCCGCAGGTCGCGCCATACTCCGGCGCCATGTTGGCGACCGTCGCGCGGTCGGCGAGCGACATGCTGGCGAGGCCGTCGCCGTAGTACTCGACGAACTTGTCGACGACGCCCTTCTTGCGGAGCATCTCGGTGATGCGAAGGGTCATGTCGGTGGCGGTGACGCCGGGCTTGAGCTTGCCCGTGAGCTTGAAGCCGATGACATCGGGGAGCAGCATGTACATCGGCTGGCCGAGCATCGCAGCCTCGGCTTCGATGCCGCCAACGCCCCAGCCGAGCACGCCCAGACCGTTGATCATGGTGGTGTGGCTGTCGGTGCCGACGAGGGTGTCGGGGTAGTAGGTGGCGGTGCCGTCCTCGTTCTTCACGAAGGCAACCTGGGCGATCCACTCGAGGTTGACCTGGTGGACGATGCCACGACCGGGCGGGACCGCGCGGAAGTTGTCGAAGGCCTGCTGTCCCCAGCGCAGGAACTCATAGCGCTCGCGGTTGCGGTGGAACTCCAGTTCCGTGTTGGTGCGCAAGGCATCCGGCGAGGCGTAGGCGTCCACCTGGATGCTGTGGTCAATCACCAGGTCCACCGGCACCACCGGATTGATGCGCCTGGGATCGCCGCCCAGACGGGCCATGGCGCTGCGCAGGGCCGCAAGGTCCACCACCGCGGGCACGCCGGTGAAGTCCTGCAGGACCACGCGGGCCGGGCGGTAGGGGATTTCCTCATCCGTGGGACTGGCGGGATCCCAGCCGGCGATGCGGCGCACATCCTCCTCACCC
>CAIQPA010000494.1 GCA_903873545.1 uncultured delta proteobacterium | reverse complement strand
GACCAGCGCTCGCCGGGCGTCTCGGCGAGGCGAGGCCGCGCAGCCGTCTCGGCCACGAGCAACGGGTCGCGCGCCAGGATGTCGTGCGGTGGCGCCGCGGTCGTCGCGCCCGCAGGCAGGACCTCGACCGCATGATGGAGGACCACGCGGCCATCGCTCAGCGTGGGTTGTCCGTCGCCGTGGAGCGGCATCCCGGGCAGGAGGATGAGGGCGGCGAAGGCCCCGAGCACGAGCGCCATCGCCGCGAGCGAGGCGCCAAGGCCACGCTTTTCGAGGGGCGTAAGCGCCATGTCGGGCGTGACGTCTGGTACCGCTTCTGTGTTGGCCTGGCGCTTCAGGCGTGGCTCGACGAGCAGGTCTGTGACGCCCCAGCCGGCGAGCATGACCACGAAGGCCGAACCCGCCTTGAAGTAGGCGTTGTGGAGGTAGTTCACGGTGTAGTCGGGCGCGATGACCCGCGCTGCGTCCTGCGCGAAGCCGGTGAGCGCGCCGTCGCCGCCGGTGGGGAAGAAGCCGGCACCAAAGCCACCTGCAACGCCGGCAAAGGCGGCTGCAAGTCCGGCGACCGGGTGGCGTCCCACCGCGAGGTAGAGGGCTGCAGCGAGCGGTGGCAGGATGATGTAGCCCGCATCGCTCGCGACGCTGCTGTTGGCACCGATGAGCACCACCGCCGGCGTGAGCAGTCGCCGCGGTGTGATGAAGGCGAGGGAGCGCATCAGCGCCGAGAAGAAGCCGAACTTCTCTGCGAGCCCGATCCCGAGCATCGCGACGAAGATAAGTCCCAGCGCAGGCAGCCCCGTGAAGTTCCGGAGCATCGAGGAGAGCATCCAGTAGATGCCCTCGCCCGTAAGAAGGCTGCGCGGTGCGATGGGCGCACCGTTCGGCACAAGCTCGGTCTGTGGCGCACCGGACGCGTCGAGCAGCGGTCGCACAACCGGCTTGCCTGCAGCGTCGAGGACCGGGCTGCCCGCGGCATCGACGACCGCTTCGGTCACGATGCGCGGCTGCACCGGCGTCACCTCCCAGCCGAGCGCATCACCGAGCGCAGCGATGCCGATGATGAGGGCGGCGAGGATCACGAAAATGATGGCCGGCTCGGGCAGCTTGTTGCCTACGAACTCGATCCAGTCGAGCGCGGAGCGGCGGGGTTGCGACTTCTGTTCAGACATCGTTCACTCAGCGTTTGGGGGAGCAGATCGCCACGAAGAGGAGCTCACCCGTCTCGGAAGGGGGCTCCCCGTGGCGCGGCCCCCAAGCCGCTTCCGGCCGGCGCTGTCGCTCAGCGCGTCGCGCAGTTGTTCTCTTCCGGCGTCCGGATGCCCCAGTGGGCCGCGCAGGCGGGGCTGCAGAGGTTGAGGTCTGCCGGCTCGCAGGCGCGATTGAAGGCCGGGTTGTTGTTGGTGCCGTTGAGCTTGAAGCGGGGCAGGGCAGAGGCCGAGCAGTCGCAGGTGTTGCCCTCGGCATCGGCCGAGAGGTCGTCGGCGAGGCGGCCCCGTGAGCCCAGGAATCGGGTGGTGTAGTTCACCATGTAGGCGTCTGTGTCGAAGGCGCGGAAGGGCTGCGCGTTGTAGATGCCGTGCTGGCCGGCGGGACGCATGATGGGGATGCGGAGCGCATCGTAGCGCACCGTGCCATCGCCATCTGCCCGCCCCACGGTCTGGCGCAGCTCCTTGCCCGGCTCCGGCTGCGGCGAGCGCATCGGCGTTTCGAAGCTGGTGAGGCCGTCCGGGCAGCCCTGCTCTCCCGCACCGGCACCCCAGTCCTGGTCGGGGTCGCAGGAGTAACTCGCCCGCCCGTCCGAGACGTTGTCGACGTCGTAGATGAGCTCGGCGCTGATTGCGTTGTCTTCGTAGCGGCCCATGCGGGCGTTCGACTCGACCACATGCCGGTCGATGAGCATCTGGTCCACGCTCACGCCGTAGCGCGGGTCCGGCACAAAGAGCTGCCGCCAGCCATGCTCGGCGGGGAGCGACGGGTCGCGCTTCCAGGAGCCGAGGATGCCGCCGGAGCGGGCCATCGCGATACCGGTTGCAACCGGCACCTGCCAGTCACCGCCGGTGGGCATTGCGAGCACACGCTGGCGCGGCTTCGGGTTGACCGAGTCGTACGAAACATCGATCGGGTCGATGCTGTAGTGCGCGGCCCAGACGCCCGGGTCGGCCGGCCCGATCGCCGTCTGTGCGAAGCTCACGAAGCGGCGGAACTCGGGCGTGTTGCGGCGGTAGGCGAGCCCCTCCTGCACGGCGACGAGCGGAGAGCCGGCAGCAAACGTCGCCCCCTCGAAGCTCGCCTCGAAGCCGAAGGTGGAGAAGCGTGCCCGCACCGTGTCGGTCGTGCCGGCGTAGACCACCAACTCGAGGCGGTCTCCAAGCGCGAGGTTGTCGGCGACCGGGAGCGGCCCGGCCGTCTCGTCGGTGAAGCCGAGCGCCGTGCGCTTCTCGAGCGCGTCGAGGGCGTCGGCGGGCGTGGAGAGGCGGAACCAGCCACGCTCGTTGACCTGCGTGCGCCGCACCTCACGGTTGTCGAGGTTGCGCAGCTCGATGGTGTCGCCGGGAGCCAGCCCCTCGATGCGACCGAGCGGGAGCTTGAGCAGCTGCGCGGTGTTGTTGAGGAAGAAGGCCAGCTGGGCGGTCCCTCCGGTGTAGGGGCCGGGGAAGCCCGTATCCATGCAGTCGCTGTCTGAAATCTCACCCGCCGGCAGTGGACGCTGGTGTCCGTCGATCGGCAGGCAGCCAGCGACGTAGGGCCCGAGCATCGGCAGGAGGACGGCCTCCGGCACGCCACCCTGGCGCGAGCGGATGGAGATGTCTGTCAGGCCACCACCGCCCGCATTCGGAGCGGCAGCGTCGATGGAGGGCTCGGCGCCTGCAAGCACGCCTGCCACGATGCCACCGAGCGAGATGCCCCACATCGAGATGGTGTTCTGAGGGCCGCCGATGTCCACGCGGCCATCGTTGTCGAGATCGCCGAGGACGGTCCCGTCGCTGGCCCGCTTCTCTCCGTCGAAGGCGCGGAGCATCCGCACAAACTGCATGTCCTCAAGCACATGCTGCCGCACCATGTCGCGGGTGTGGAAGAGGTCGGCCGTCCACATGTCGGCGCCCGGGTCGGTGAGGATGTCGTTGTTGAGGTCGCGGTCGCGGCCGCGGGCAATCATCTCAAAGAGCGGCGTCGCGCGGGGCGGGCGCAGGAAGAGGTCGAAGACCTGCGAGAAGGCGCCGAGATCGGTCTCGGGCTGCAGCCAGCGGTTGAGGCCGTGGCCAGGGCCATCCACGCCGCACATGGCGTAGCCCATCGCGTTTGTCCGACCCATGTGGCTCGTGATCTCGCCGCGGCTCGAGCCGTAGCCGTGGGTGTAGAAGACCACCGGGAAGGGGCGGCAGAAGGGGAGTCCCTCCGGGTTGCCCGGCGAGCAGCTCGTGTCTCGCTCTGCCGGAAGCGCGCACCAGAAGGTCACATCGGTCTCGCCGTAGTGCAGCTCGCCCGTCTGGTAGTCGAGCTTCCAGTTCTCGTCGGCGTCGTGCGGGTACTTGGGCGTCGCCAGGCCGTCCTGGTCGGCGAGGAGATAGGGTGCCTTGAAACTGCCCGAGAAGATGCCCGACATGGCAGAGAAGTCGGCCTCCAAGGCGCAGAGGTTCGGTCCATACTCGCTCTGGCCATACTTCCAGAGGAAGGTTGTGCCGATGCCGGCACAGGCGCCATCGAGCACCGACGAACTCCCCTTCGGCCGGTTGTCGCTGTAGTCGGCGAGCGACTCACCGGTGACCGGCGCCTGCGCGGCCGGCTCGGTGGGGAGCACGTCGTAGCGGATGCCCGTGACCGGGAACTCCTCCGACAGGAAGGCAAAGGGGCCGTGGCCGTAGAGACCGGCGCGGAGTGCCTGCAGGTCTTTCGTCTGCGTGCCGGTCGTGAAGCTCCAGGCAAAGGCGACGTCGCCGAGCGCGAGGCCGTAGCGCGGCAGCAGCTCCGACAGCGGCGCAAGCGCCTCGGTCTGGTCGCGTGGGTTGATGGCCTCGAAGGGCGACTCGACCGGCTTTCCGTCGGCACCCGTCAGCCGGTTGCTCAGGACGACGGCGTAGGTGCAGAGCTCCTCGAGCGGCCAGACGGGCCGCAGCAGCAGGGCGTTGCTCGAACGGTCGTAGTGGGTGAGCAGGTTGTCGACCACGCACTGGTCGTAGTCAACCGTCGCAGGGGTAAACGCGGCGCAGGCCTGCGGGTCGATGAAGTTCGCGACCGCCAACCGGCCATCGCCGTCGCGGTCCTCGCCCGGGTCGAGCTGGCCGTTGCCGTTCGCGTCTTCGTTGCGCTCCTCGAAGAGCAGCGTGTTGTAGTCGCCCTTGTCGTCGAAGGAGAAGACGAGGTTGCCGCCCTCGTCGAGCTGGTAGCCGTCGGGCGCCTCGGCATCGGGGATCCGCTTCGAGCGGTCGAAGAGCTCCACCGGGAAACGGCCGCGGCTCATGTCGATGGCCACCTCTTCGCCGAACCGGGCACAGTCGCGATCCACGTTGAGCAGGAAGACCGCGTCGTCGCGGAAATCATCGTTGCCGTTGTGCCGCCGATCGAGCTCGGCGAGGTCGAGTGGCGCATCGAACGAGACCGAGGCGGGGGCAAAGGTGCCGAAGCCATCGAGCCGGTTGAACCTGCGGCGCACGTCGCGTTCATACTCGGTCGGCGCCTCTTCGCTCACGTTGAGCCGCCGACCTGTCGGAGAGGTGGGGTCAAGGCGGGTCGCCACATCGTTCGGCAGCGGAATCTCGGGGAGCGGACGCGCCTCGGCATCCCATACCACGCGCGGCCCACCGGTCGCCTCCCGCTGGCCCAGCCCCTGCGAGCGCTCGCCGGAGGGTGACCAGGAATCGTCACAAGCTGCGAGGCCCGCAACCAACCCCAGCAGGTGGAGCGCAACCAATCCCTGCCGCATCATCGTCTTGTTCTGCTTCGTCTGCATGCTGTGCCTGTTCATCGTCATCACCAATTCACAGCGACCGTGCCGCGCGCCAACCAGGCTGCTTCGGCATCGTCGCGACCGAGTCCCTTCAGCCCGTCGCCGGGCAGCAACACACCGCCCTCCGCGCCAACGCGGACCGCTGTCTCTGCAGTCGGGCGGAGCGTCCAGGCGGCCGAGGCGTCGAACTCCTGGCCGAGCGCGCGCGAGCCAGGCGACTGCCCGCCCCAGGTCGTGTTGTAGCCGGCCGACAGACCGCTCAGGTAGGGGTCGATGAGGTCACCGGCTGCCTGTGCTACAAGCCAGCCCACGCGCAGATCGAGCGCATCGACCGGCCTGACCCGAACCGTCGGATAGAGGTAGGCGGCGTTCTGGACGGCACCCTGGTTGATCGTGAAGCGGGTCGAACCGGGGGCCACGGCGATGAGGTTCGGATTGGCGATGCGGTCGACCGAGCGGCCCGTCAGCATCGGCAGGTAGTGGTCGAAGAGGATGAGGCCGACGTTGTAGTCGGAGTGGAAGGTGAACTGACGAGCAGTGGCATCGCGCGGGTCGTTGTCGCCCGATGCGTAGCCTGCCTCGAGCACCGCCGAGAGCCGCGCCCCGTCGCTGTCGTACCGGAGGCGCGCCACGCCGCCGAGGGCGCTGAGGTCGGCACCCTCCTCGAAGGTCTCGTCGAGGTAGGCGCGGTCGCTCCGCCCCATGGTGTAGGCCGCCTCGCTCTCGAAGGTGAGCTGCGCCGTCTGCGCCGCATCGCGCCAGAGGCGCACACGGGCGAAGAGGCTCGTTGTCGCGGCCTCCACCTCTGTGCGACGGTCTGCGGGGTAGCGCGCGTCGCGACGGTCGGTCTGCCAGCGGCCGCTCTGTGCCACGGCAAGCTGAAGGCCATCCGCTTCGAGCCGCGCACCGCCGCTCACGGCCCATGCCTCGTCGCCGTCCGGCAGCGAGGCGTTCTCATCCTGGTAGACGAGGTCGCCCGCTGCATAGAGGACGAGCCCACGGAGCAGCGCCGCCTCCGACTCCCGGAATGGCGTGGTGCCAAAGGCGATCCGCTCTACGACGGAGCCTCCCCGAGCGTCGCCGAAGACATTGCCCTGACCGGCGCCGTCGTTGGCGAGCAGGCCGAGTCCGAACGAGGCAACCTGCTGGCCCACAGCGAGCTGACCGACCGGGCTCTTCCAGGTCATGGCGGCGCGTCGCAGTGCGAGCGCGGTGCGTCCGAAGGTGGCATCGCGCGGGTCACGGAAGGCATCGGCATCGAGGGCGGTGCCGACTGCCGTCGTCTCGCCGGCGAGCTG
The DNA here is from genome assembly GCA_903873545.1 of uncultured delta proteobacterium. Classification (GTDB taxonomy): domain Bacteria; phylum Myxococcota_A; class Bradymonadia; order REDH01; family REDH01; genus CAIWGR01. Next base: position 4,168 of record CAIQPA010000494.1, on the reverse strand, counting down.
CCCGGAGAGCGCCTCGAGCTCCAGTTCGAACCGCACGCTCTCGCCCGCCCAGGCGCCTCCGCCCAGCAGGCGGCTGTCGAACCACTGCGTTCGACCGGAGCGGCTCCCCTCGTTGTCGATGGACGGGTCGGACCAGCCCACGCCGTGGAGCGCGGCGCTCCCCCAGCTCTGCCAGCCCGCCCCGTGGGGCGTCCGAGCAGGCAACTGCGCGCCAAGGATGACCCTGGCTGTTTCGCCCGAACCCTCTGCGGCGGCCGGCTCGGCCTCCGCGTGCAGGGCGGCAGGAAGAAGGAGAAGTGCCACAAGCAGCGGCAGAGGTGTTCGACGTCGCATCAGCAGGACCATCTTTGGGTTTGCAACGGCGCGAGTTTGGCACGCGCCGCTCCAACCGTCCAACCTTTCGCATGCTGCGATGCGTCAACACGATGTCGTAAATCTCCGCGATTTTGCTGGGGAATCGCGCCTTCGTGCTACCTCGCTGACCACCGCGACTGGCTGCCGCTCGAGCCCGCTCAGCCCTGCGCGCGCGGAGCGTTGCGGCGCTGCTTCGCGCGAACCCAGGTTGCCCCTGCGAAGAGCAGCAAGGCGCCGCCTGCGGCCCAGGGCCAAACGCGAGCGCTGGGGTTCACAACCACCTGCGGAGCGGGGACGATGGGCTTGGTTCGCAGCGCTCGATTGCGCCCGTCATCCTTCATTCACCCGCGGCGGTTGAGATTGTGCAGAGGTGAACCATTGGGGAGTTGGGCCCTCACGCCACCGGCGGCTCGTTCACCGCGAGCCGTTCGCGCGCGGCCTGCTTGCCAGCGCGCACATCGATGGCTCCAACCGCGCCCGCCAGACCGAAGTCGCGTGGCATGTCGACATAGACCGACTCCACCTGACCGGGGCCGACCAGATAGGTCTCGTGAAAGATGCCGGTCGAACCCGAGCCGCTGCGCATCCGCTGGTTGAAGGCCTTCCACGCTGGCAGGTGGGCATGCTCACCCGCCCGCGCATAGTGCTCCAGCTGCTCGAAGGAGCGCCAGTACTGCACCACCAGAATCACCCGACCGGAGACAAAGGTCCGAGCGCCAAGCATGCCCAGTTCCGGATGGGCACCAAGTTCGCGCAGCATCCTCGGCATCGCGGCCGCGACCGGGAGCCACTCCCAGAACCGCAGCAGGGCGTTGATCCGCATGCCGATGAGGAAGGCCACGACCGGCTCCTCGACGTTTGCTGTCTGCTTGTTCGTCATCGCTTTCCTCCGCCTTGCACCGGTGTGTGTGTACGCCGTACACATAGCGGCACAATGTGGACAGCGTCAACATGAGGCTCTACCAATCAGGTCATGTCTGAGAGAGCTGCCGAGAGCGACGAGGTCGCACGCCCCTACCATCACGGTCAGCTTCGCGAGGCGCTCATCTCGGTGAGCCTGCAGCTCGCCGAAGAGGGCGGGCCCGAGGCTATATCCATCCGTGAGGCCGCCCGTCGCGCAGGGGTCGCGGCCAACGCAGCCTACCGTCACTTTGAAGACCTCAACCATCTCCGCGGCGAGGTTGCTGCGCGCGCTCGAGCGCAACTCCGCGACGCCATGCAGGCGGAGCTCGATGCGCGTCCGCGACGCCGAACCGAAGCAGCGCGCGCCAAAGAGCAGCTCTCCGCCGTGGGACGCGGCTACATCCGCTTTGCACTCCAGTCGCCCAACCTCTTCCGCTCGGCCTGGATGGACTGCTCCATGCCGGACCCAGAGCCGTCGGCCTGGAGTCTGCTCCTCGAGGCGCTGGATGGCTGCGCCGCCGCCGGCCTCATCCCGAGCAACGAGCGGGAGGCAGCAAGCGCCGCCGCCTGGTCCCTCGTCCACGGCTTTGCCGAGCTGGCGCTCCGTGGTCTCTTCGGGCCGCACGACGAGGCCTCCATCGACAGGCTCGGCGGCAAGGTCCTCGCCCTCTTTTTAACCAACGGTACGACCGCCGGCCCCGCACCCCGTCGGCGCTGAAACGTAGGCGCCCGGCACCAGGCGCCGAACGCTCCCGCCGCCCCATACCGCTTCCCCCGCGCATGCACTAAGGCCGCCTCGGCACCGGCTGAGACTCCTCGGCGGTGATGGTCCACACGCAGCCACGCGGCTGCCTCAGGTTACAGATGTCCCCTCTGATTCAGGCGCTCGTCGCACTCGCATGCTGCTCGGCCTGCTCCGAGCCGCGGGCCGGCTCGTTGGCCGCTGTCCCCGCAGACACCGAGGCACAAGAGGGCAGTGATGCTGCCGACCTGCCTGACCTCGACACCGCCGCAGACGCGCCCTCTCCGCCTGTCGCGCTTCGGGTTGCCACCTTCAACACCTCGCTGTTTCGCGGCAGCGCGGGCCAACTCGCACGAGACCTGGCGGGCGGCAACGACGCGCAGGCGCGCGCCGTCGCAGAGACCCTCCAGCGCGTCCGACCCGACATCGTCCTCCTCAACGAGTTCGACTGGGATGCCGAGGGCCTCGCCGCGCGGACCTTCGCCGAGGACTACCTCGCAGTTTCGCAGAACGGTGCCGAGCCGCTCGCCTTCGGCCACCGGTATGTGCCCAACACCAACACCGGCATCCACTCCGGCATCGACCTCAACCGCGATGGGCTGGTTGACCTGAACCCCGGCTCGCCAGCCTACGCCAACGATGCGCTTGGCTACGGCCTCTTCCCCGGGCAGTATGGCATGGTGGTGTTCTCGCGCTATCCCATCGCGGTCGAGCAGGCTCGGACCTTCCAGACCCTGCGCTGGGCGGAACTGCCCCAGAACCTGCAGCCGGTGGACTGGTATGGCGCCGACGCGGTAGCCCTGATGCGCCTCTCGTCGAAGAACCATGCCGACCTCCCCATCGAGGTAAACGGACGGCTGCTGCATCTGCTTGTGAGCCATCCCACACCGCCCAGCTTTGACGGTGCGGAAGACCGGAACGGCCGCCGAAACCATGACGAGATTCGCTTCTGGTCGGACTACCTCACCGGCGGAGACGAGGTCGCGGGCTGGCTCCGCGACGACAGCGGCCTGTTTGGAGGCCTCGCCCCCGACGCCCCCTTCGTCATTCTCGGCGACCTCAACAGCGACCCTGCCGACGGCGACAGCCGCCGCGAGGCAATCGTCTCGCTGCTCGCGCATCCTCGCCTGCAGGACCCGCGACCCGAGAGTGACGGCGGAGCCTTTGCTGCGGGCGCGGACGGACGGGCAAACGCGACGCATCGTGGCGACCCGCGGCAAGACACTGCAGACTTCAGCGACGGGGCGGTGGGCAACCTCCGCATCGATTACGCGTTGCCCTCCGCCAACCTCACGCTCCGCGGCTCCGGAGTATTCTGGCCTGCACCGGGCGCACCCTCTGCCGAGCTCGCCGGCGTCTCCGACCACCACCTCGTCTGGGTCGATCTGACGATGGGGCCGGAGGAGTAAGGCGCGCCGAAGCAGCGAACCCGCGGTTCAGTGCGCGCCGGCGCTGAGAAGGGCGCCTAGGGCTGAGTGACCAGCGGCGGCGTCTCCGGTGCTGGGCACCTCTCCCAGCACGAATCGAACTGGGCCTGACCGGAGGCAACGCAGAGGTCGTCGCCGTAGCCGAAGTCTCCGAAGCCGCGGCAGGCCTCGGTAACGGCGTTTGCGGCGGAGCGGCATTCACTCTCGCAGGTCACGCCGCTGGTCGGTGAGACGGTGACGACGTCGACCGCGGCCGGCGATTGTGCCACAGGCGCAGCAGAGCCCTCTGCTTCGCCGGCGCAGCTGTCGTAGATGACCTCGCCGCCAAAGGTGCAGCGCATGCCGCCAAACTGGGGATTGTAGAGGTCGTTCAGCCGGCAGTTGTCGAGCGCGATTTGCAGCGTGGCGTCGGCACTGGAGATGACTGGATCTCCGTTGCAGCGGAAGCCGTTGTAGAGTGCTGTGACGGCCTCCTCCGCGCCGCCGCCGGCGCAGCTCGTTGCGCAGATATCCAGCGCCTCGGAGGCAGCAGCCATGCAGTCGTCGTCCGACATCGACCCTCCCGTGAGGCAGTACTGCGCCGCGGCGTTCGCCATGACGCGGCAGTCGGAGTTGCAGACCGCGGACTCGCTGGTTGTGCCCTCCGCGCCTGCGCCCGACCCGGCGGCCGCCATTTCGCCTCCCGCAATCCGCTCGATGCAGTTGCCCAGCAGGCAGGCGCGGCCCGCTTCGCAATCGTCGT
>CAIQPA010000493.1 GCA_903873545.1 uncultured delta proteobacterium | reverse complement strand
TCACGGCCGAGACGGTGGCTGCGACCTCGGGCGGGTAGGCATCGCCGCGGTCGACGACATCGACGGGGAGCGAGTGGGCAGAGAAGAGGATGACCGTGTCTTTGCGCTCCTCCTCGGAGAAGCGGGCAAGGCCTTCGCGGACCGCATCGGTCATGGCCTCGACAAAGCCTTCGTGGAGCGGCCAGCGGTCGATGACGCTCCATTGGAAGGCGTCGGCGGTGCCGGTGCGATCGGCCGCACGCCAGAGGTCGTTAAGGCTCGAACCGGTGGTCGCGCAGGAGAAGTGGGGATACTGGGTGAAGGCGATCGCGCGGGTGACGCCGTCGGCCTTCATCGCGCGAAGCGCGTCGTCCGCAAAGGGGGGCGCGTAGCGGAAGGATACGTAGAACTTGTGGGGCGCAGTCTCGGGCGAGAGCTGGTCCAGGCGCTCGCACATGCCGCGGCCCTGTGTCTCCGTCCAGCGCAGGATGGGCGAGCCTCCGCCGATGCCGGCGTAGAGCCGCTTAACCTTGGGCGTGCGGCGCGAGGCGATGAAGGGGCCAAGCCAGCGCTGCAGCGGGAGCTTGATGATCTCGCGGTCGGCGAAGAGCCGCTGCAGAAAGCCTCCCACCTGCTCGAGGTCGGCAGGGCCGCCGAGGTTGAGGAGGACGATGGCGGTCGGGGGACGGGTAGTGCTCATGGGACGTTCCTTCGGTCGAATGCCTGCGCGCGGCGGATGGCACGGAGGGCCATATCGGGCGCAGTCTCCTTCATGATGCCATGACCGAGGTTGAAGATGTGCGCGCCACCCAGACCTTCGTGCATTACGCGGTCGACCGCAGCGTCGATGGTCTCGCCCGAGCCGAGAAGTTCGGCCGGGTCGAGATTGCCCTGGATCGCTCGCGCGCCGAAGGCCTTGCGGGCGACGGAGAGCGGGTTGCGCCAGTCTACGCTGACGGCCTCGCAAGGCAGCGCCGAGATCTCGGTCCAGAGGTGGGCAGCGTCGACCGCCAGCATGATGCGGGGCACGCCCATGGCGCCCACCGCCTCAAGGATGCGGCGATTCGCCGGCGCTGCGAAGCGGCGGTAGGTCTCGGCGTCGAGCAGCCCTGCCCACGAGTCGAAGAGCTGCACCGCCTGCGCCCCTGCCTCGACCTGCATGCAGAGGTAGCGCGCAGTGAGCGTCGCCAACTTGTCGAAGAGCATCTGGGCCGTGTCGGGATCGGACTTCATGAGCCCGCGCATGCGACCGTAGTCTTTGCTGCCGGCTCCCTCGACCAGGTAGCAGCCGAGCGTGAAGGGCGCGCCGGCGAAACCGATGACTGGCACGGGCGACGCGGCCCGAAGACCCTTCAGGATCGTACCGACGAAGGGCGCAATCTCGCCCTGCTCCGGCACCCGCAGCGCCTCAATCGCGGCGCGGCTCCGCAGCGGCTCGGCGACCACCGGGCCGGGCTTGAAGGCGACCTCGACGCCCATGTCGGGCAGCGGCGTCATGATGTCGGAGAAGAGGATGGCAGCATCCACGCCCAGCCGCCGGATGGGCTGCAGCGTAACCTCGATGGCGAGCTCGGGCTCACGCATCATGGTCCAGAAGCCATGCTTCTCCTTGAGCGCCATGTACTCCGGCAGGTAGCGACCGGCCTGACGCATGAACCAGACGGGAGCAGTTGCGGTGTCTTCGCCGGCGAGCGCGCGGAGGAAGAGAGGGGTTTCGGTCACAAGAAGCTCCAGCGAGAGGCGACGGGCTACGAGGCGCCGCGCACAAAGAAGAGGAAGGCCATCTGCGGGCGGCGAACGCCCGGCTCCTTCACATAGTCGATTCGGTCCAGCAGCCAGCCCTCGGCAGCCGCCTCATTCACACGAAGCTGCAGCGCCTCTTCGGTGACGGAGAGCAGCTCGACCACCTTGTAGCGGGCCGCCTCCATCAGTGGTGCTCAGCGAGCCAACGGGCCGCGTCGAGCGCAGCATAGGTGAGGATGCCATCTGCGCCGGCCCGCTTGAAGCAGAGCAGCGACTCGAGCACCGCAGCGCGCTCGTCGAGCCAGCCGTTGGCCGCCGCGGCCTTGAGCATCGCGTACTCGCCGCTCACCTGGTAGGCGTAGGTGGGGGCGCCAAACCGCTCCTTCGCGCGACGCACGATGTCGAGGTAGGGCATGCCCGGCTTGACCATCACCATGTCGGCGCCCTCGTCGAGGTCGAGCCCGATTTCGCGGAGCGCCTCGTCGCTGTTGGCGGGGTCCATCTGGTAGCTCTTCTTGTCTGCTCCGCCGAGGCTGGCCGCAGAGCCGACGGCGTCGCGGAAGGGGCCGTAGAAGCAGGAGGCATACTTGGCGGAGTAGGCGAGAATGCGGGTGTTCACGAAACCGGCGAGCTCGAGCGCGAGCCGGATTTCGCCGATGCGGCCATCCATCATGTCGGAGGGGGCGACCACATCTGCGCCCGCCTCGGCGTGCGAGAGCGCCTGCAACTTCAGCACGTCGATGGTCTGGTCGTTGATGACGTAGTGGTGCTCGTCGATGAGCCCGTCCTGCCCGTGAATCGTGTAGGGGTCGAGCGCCACATCGGTGATGACGCCGAGCGTGGGGATGGCCGCCTTGAGCGCGCGCACGGCACGCTGCACAAGCCCGTCGGCGTTGTGCGACTCGGCCGCGAATTCGTCCTTCTTCGAAGCCTCGATGACCGGGAATATGGCGACCGCGGGGATGCCGAGCCGATGGGCCTCGGCGGCGCGCTCGACCAGCAGGTCGATGGAGAGCCGGAAGACGCCCGGCATCGAGGAGATGGTCGCCTCCGTGCGCTCTCCCTCGGTCACAAACATGGGGTAGATGAGGTCGTCCGCGGTCAGGCGGTTCTCCCGCATCAGCCGGCGCGAGAAGTCGTCGCGACGCATGCGGCGCATGCGGATCATGGGGAAGGAGCCGCTCATTCGTTCTCTCCGTGTTGAGGGCCCAAAAGGACCGACGCCGCGGCGTCTACCAACCGCTCAGTGGAGGCGCCAGAGGCGACCGTCAGACGCGCGACGCCGAGCAGCCGCGCACGCTCCGCCGTTCGCTCGCCAATGACGAAGAAGGGAAGCGCGAGCCAGCCGTTCCGGCCTTCCGCAGGTAGCGCGGTGACAAAGGCTTCGAGGCGATTGGCGGAGGTCGCGACGATGCCGGCGAAATCTTCGGGACGG
>CAIQPA010000492.1 GCA_903873545.1 uncultured delta proteobacterium | reverse complement strand
GGCCGTCGACCGCGCGTCGGCGCGCCCTACCGAACTCCGGTTGTTGCTGTAATCCGACTGCGCAGCGATCGCGACCACACCCGCCAACAGGCCAACGCCGCCGAGCCCCGCGCCGGTCCAGAGCAGCCGCTCCGGCCAGACGCTCGGCACCATCGCCGCGAGCTCCTCTTCCGACAAGATTCGCGCCGACCTGTGCATCACACGCACCGGCTCGCCGCTGACGACCTCGATGGTGGTCGCAAAAGGCTCCCACCCCTTGGCCGTGACCTCGAGTTCGTAGCTCCCCGGTGGGATGCGGCTGCCTTCGATGGGCGTGTAGCCGTAGAGGTCGCCGTCGAGCCGTACCGCCATGCCCCGCTCAGGTGCATCGATGGTCAGGGTGCCGGGCGCCGTCGCCACAAACTCCGCGCGCGTCCCGCGCCGCTCGAGCGTGACCCGGAAGGGCACTGCCTCGCGGCCCGTCAGTTTGACCTGCTCCTGCACCGGCTGGAAGCCCTCCAGCGCAATCCGAACGGCGTGCTCACCGGCATCCACCCGTTCCAGCGTCAGCGGCGTCACGCCGCGCACCTTGCCGTCCATGGAGACCTCGGCGCCGGCGGGCTCGCTCGCCACGATGATGCTGCCCCGCACCCGGTAGTCCCGCTGGGTCACCGTCGCCGGGTCGTAGCCCTGCGAAACCAGGTCGCCCTCCACGCGGCCGATGCGCTTCTCGCAGGCAGCCTGAATCTGCCGCGGCGGCTTCTGTGCGAGCAGCTCGCGATACCGCCGAAGGGCGTCGGGGAGCCGGCCGCCCTCTTCGTGGGCACGCGCCAGGTTGAAGGCCAGGGTCGGGTCAGGGTCGAGCTTGTAGGCTGCTTCGAAGAGGCGCGCAGCGGCTGCGAACCGGCGCTCCGAGAAGGCCTTCGTCGCCTCGCCCACCAGTGCTGCCGGGTCCGGCGCCGCCTCTTCCTCGGCCTCGTTGAGGTCGGGTAGCTCCTCGGCCGCGACGACCGCCGGCAGGAGCGCGACACCCAGCTGGGTCGCGATGGAGCAGAGGGAGAGCAGGCGGAGAGTCGAGCGCATGGGGCCACCGGAGCGGAGCGAACCCCACCATGCTACGCCGCTTCGCGCGGGGAGGGAAGCGTAGCATGCAGCCTCTGTTTCGGGGCTGCCCGAAGTTTGCCACCACCGCCGCACCGACCTACGCCCACGCTGGTCCTGTTGTCGGTTTCCTCGGAGTTCTCATGCGTTGGAGCGCGCTTGTCGCAGTTGCCCTCACCACCTTGCCCTGCGCAATCGCCACGGCGGGAGAGAAGGTCCCCGATGCCCTCCTCGCCGGTGTCTCCTTCGGCATCAACGGCAGCTCGCTCACCATCGAGACGGGCGACCTCGAGCTGGAGTCCGACGCCAACGACACCACCGACATCGCCTACGGCTTCAAGATTGGCATGCGTGTCCGCCGCGACCTCGACATCTACTTTGTCCACGACGCAGCCCTCGTGAACCGCGTCGACAACTACGGCGTGAGCATCCTCGGCGTGGGAGCGACCTACGACACCCGTCGCGGCGGTCTCTTCCCCAAGGCCATCGTCGCGCTCGGCAAGGGCTACCAGGCCAACAACTCGCGCGATGATGCCAAGACCCCCGAGGGCTGGGCCTTCATCGTAGGCGGCGAATGGCCGCTCCACCGCGACCTCTCGGTTGATGCCTTCTACAAGCGGGTCGAGGTCGACCCGTTCCCCGGACAGACGCTCAAGTACGACATCCTCCAGGTCATGCTCACCTACGAACTCCTCTAGGCCACCGGAGCCAAGCCGCTTGCAACGCCCCGTCGGCTGCGGCACACTAGCCGCTCTCCGTCTCCTTCGGCTCGACCATGCGGCTCTACCCTCTCGCCCTCCTTCTGCTCCCCTTCGCGCTGACGGGCTGTAGCCTGCTCCTCGACGTCGAGCCCGACTGCGACGCAGCGCGCGACTGCGGCGGTTACCTGTGCAATGCGGAGCAGACGGCCTGCCTCAACACCTGCGCCTCCGAGACAGAATGCACCGCGGGCTACGCCTGCGACGAGCCCACGCAGAGCTGCCGGCAGATTGCCGACCTCGAAGCGGAGCCTATTGCGCTATCCGCTGTGCCGACCTGGGGCGAGGAGTTCGCCCTCGGGACCGCCGGTTCGCTCCTCGCCACCGAGTTCGGACTGGTCGTGGGCGGCAGCGAAGGCCTCGGCCTCGCCCGCTTCTCTACCGCCGGCGCCCCACTCCCCTCGTCGCCCGAGCCGGCCCCCTTCGCACTCGACCGGCTTGCGCAGCCAAATCCTGCGGGCCCTCGCTTCCTCCCCGCCGTCGGCCGCGCGCTCCCCTCTTCGACTGCCGGCCTCTTTGACGCGGCGCTCCTCTTCGGATGGGCCGAGCCCAGCGCCGACCGAAATCGCATCTTCGTCGCGCGCCGCACCATCGGAGAGGGCCAGGCCATTGCGGCGCCCCTGCTGCTCCGCGACGCCAGCAGCCAGGCCTCGCTCTCGCAGATCAGCTTTGCCGCCGGCCCCGACCTCATCATGGCCCTCTGGAGAGAGCAGTCCGGCGTCTCCTCCGAACTCCGTGCCATGCCGCTTGCGGCCGACAGCCTCACCCCCATCCTTAGCGCCGCCTCCCGCCTCACCGGCTCCAACGAGGTGGCCGCCAACCCCGTCGCGCTCCGGCTGGGTGAGCGCTGGGGCGCCCTCTACCTCTCCAGCGAGCTGGGCGCGCGCACGGTCCGCGTCATCGGCCTGGAGTCCGACGCCTCGCAGCTCGGCGAACTCGACCTGAACACACCGGTACCCAACGCGGTCGAGCTCGGCGACCTCGTCGCCACCGAGACAGCCTCGGGCGCGGCGGCCGCCTACACCCAGCTCGAAGGCGGTCAGAAGCGGCTGCGCGGCCTCCTGCTCCCCGCCACCGCCGTCGCCGCGCTGGGCGACCCTGCCCAGACCGCCACCAGCGGCCCCACCTTCGATGTCAGCGAAGGCACCGCCAGTGTCTCCAAGCCGGCCATCGCCTCGGTTGACGGCGAGGTCGCCGTTGCCTGGCTCAGCATCGGAGAAGACCGGGCGCGATCGCTCATGCTCCGCCGCTTCAATAGCGCCGGTGTGGCTCTCTCTCCCGCAGGCGTAGTGGTCTCAGACGCCGGTGGCACCGTCATCGACCTCAAGCTCGCAGCCACCGTCAACGGCTACGCGCTCCTCTGGTTCACCCGCGACAACAACGAGACCAAGGGCTTCTGGCTACCGCTCGGCCGCTAGGGCGTTGGTGCCTCAGGCGGCGGCTCCACGACGGGCTGCGCATAAAGTACCGAGAGCCGCATCGAGCCGAGCGTGTTGGGCACCAGCACCAGCGCCTGGTCGCCCGAGAGCGGGAGCTGCGTGAGGTCTTGCGGCTGTCCGTTGACCAGCAGCTCGCGGATGGGCTGGCCGCGATAGCGGGCCGGTACAGCCACGGCGGGCAGCGGCGCGGCGGCCTCTGCTGCCGGTGCGTTGGCCTGGGGTGACGCCTGCGCCGGTTCGGTCGGCGCCTGCACCTCGACCACGAGCCGCCCCTGGTCGCGCGCGAAGGTCGAGTGAAGCTGCACGCGGCTCCGCCGCTGTGCGAAGGCGAGCCACTCCGTGGGCGTTGTCACCCACATCTCCAGCTCACCGGCGAGCTTCTTGGCGTCGCGCCAGCCGGCGAGGGCGTCGAAGCTGGGCCGGTTCACCATGGTCACGGCTGTCCAGTCGGCAGAGATAACCGTGTGGTGGCCCTCGGAGGAGGCCCGCATCATCGCCTTGAGACGGGGGAGGGTGTAGCCGGCCGCCGCGTCGGAGACGACGGTCGGCAGCTCGGTCAGACCGTAGCGGACACCATCCTTGCCGATGGGGCGGAAGGGGTAGCCTGTTCCGAAGAGGTAGCCCTGCATGGCGGTGTTGTCGGTGAGCCACGAGGGCGCCGGTCCGAGGCTCATATCAAAGGCCACCTCGGCTCCCTCGAGCATGTCGAAGCCGGCGAGCGCGGCGGAGGGCCAGCTCCCCAGACGGGTGCGGGTGGCGGTCGCAGGGCCGTAGGGCAGGGCGTCGGCGCTCAGCCGTGACAGCTGCTCCTGCAGCGTGAGGGGCCGTTCGAGGAAGGCGAAGCTGCCGATGCCCCACCGCTTGGTCGGAGGGCGCGGCAGACCGCGGAGCACCCACTCGAGCTGCAGCTCACCCTTGGCGCGGCCCACCTTAGCGAGTTCCTCCGGCGAGAGCCCCTCCGCGGCGGCAAACAGGGTGGAGCGCAGGCCATGCTGTCGCTCCCAGTCGGCAAAGAAGCCGGCTCGTCGGGGGTCGCCGGCCTCGGAGTGGGTGGCGACGAGGGCGCCACGCAGGGTGCCGGGATAGAGCCAGAGCCGTGGAATCGGCCTGTCAAGATCAAGAAGATAGAACAAGTGTCGCTCTAGCAAGTCTGCATAAGGTATCTGATTATCAAGCATATCTGACGAGGTGACTGACGCCGCAGAGAGCGTTGTCTCTTTGCCCCACTCCGGCCGCCGCTGCGGCAACCGGAACCCATCATCGGGCCGCCCCTGCTGCATCATCGCCAGATACTTCGTCACGTCCGTCAGCCAGACCATCGCCTTGCCCTTGCCCACCGTCAGGATCGCCGCGGCAGGTCCCGCGTCGGTCTCCCACGGCATCGACAGGTCGCGACCTACCACCCGCTCTTTCGGATTGAACCGCGCCACCACGCCCGAGAAGGGCGCCTTGATGATCTCGGCCCGCGCTCCGCCACGCGGCGCCGGCGTATCGAACCGAACCATGCGGCCCGCCTGTTTGCCGGCCGTCAGGTCGGCCTCGATGCCCAGCGACTCCGCCCAAGCGGCCGTTGGCAACTCTACCACCGCCAGGCCGCCATCCTCCATCCAGCCACGCACAAACTGCACCTGCGTTGCATCCATCGCAGCACCCGCACGCGCCGGTACCAGCAACCAGACGCAGGTCTCGATCGCCGACCGGCTTAGCTGCCGCGCCTGAATCACCGTCGCCGTGCCCACCTCCTGCTCCAGCGCGTTCAGCCACTGTGCGTCGAGGTTCCAGGCCGACACACTCGCCGCCACCTTGGGCTGCGTATCGAGCACCAGGCAGACCTCGCCCCGCGCACCAGACCGCTCCCCACGCGGCGCCGCCAGCCGCTCCTGCGGCGCCGCCAGCCGAAACCGGTGGGCATCCACCGAGGCCGCCAGCATCACAAGCACTGCGACAACCGTCACCGCCAGCTCCACGCCAAACCGGCGCCGCTGCGAAAAGAGGGGGAGCCGCTTCACTTCTTGTACCGTACGGACAGGGTGGTGAACCCCTCCTGAAGAGGAATCATCGCTGCCTCTCTGCCAACCTGGTTCAGCTCCTTGACGTCGGTGC
>CAIQPA010000491.1 GCA_903873545.1 uncultured delta proteobacterium | reverse complement strand
GCCCCGCCCCTCCACCGGCTCCACATAGGTGAACCGCTCCCCCATCCGAGGCGTGCCCGACATCAGGCCGCCAAGCTGGAGCCTGTGCGCTCCGAGCGGCAAATCGAGCGAGAGCGCACTCTTCCGGTTCCGCCGCTCCGGCGCCGCAAAGCTCGACTCGGCAGAGCCGCCGCTGAGCAGGTCCTCCTGGTGCATCAGCGTCAGACCCAGCTCGCCGAACCGCTCGCTGTATTTCCCGATGACCATGGGGTTGGCGCCCCAGTAAATTTCCGGCCCGAGCGCCACGTCGAAGGACGAGAGCGCGCCCTTGCCGTCGAGCTCAAAGCCGAGCGGACCGCCCGCCTTGTAGGTGTCGAGGTTGGGCCCGTAGTAGGTCTCCCGGTAGAGGCCGAAGAAGTCGCCCTCGTAGCCCCAATGGGTGTGGCCGGTCCGGTAGTAGCCCTTGATGGTTGCCAACGGCGCCTCGACCTTCACCTCTGCGCCGTAGATGGCGACCCGGTCGGTGACATCGCCCGAGCCGTCGGCTGCGAGCGCACGCTGCTCGTAGAAAAGCTCGTCGAGCCGGTTGCCCGCCACGCCGCCTACAGCGCTGAGCGACAGCCTGCCCCAGATTCCCTTCGCCGGCTCCGCCTCCACGTCGGCCCAGAACGACTCGGTGTGGCCAAAGGCCGGCGCCTCCGCCCTGCCCGTCGCCGCCTCGCCTGCACTCACCGAACTGTCGAAGACCATCCGCAGGTTCGACAGCCGCAGCCGCTGCAACGACTCGGTCTCGCCCTCCGCCCGAAGTGCGGCGTAACGGTAGCCAAGACTGGCCGGTGTGATGCCATCAAAGTGGGCATCCAGCGCCGCACGGTCGGTCGCGTAGGGATGGAGCCGGAAGGCCTCCTGCAGCACATAGTAGGAGGTCCGAGGCCGCACGCTGTAGTGGCCCTCGCTGTCGGTCGCCGCCTTGGCGGTGATGCCGAACCACTCCTCGTTCATGTTGTTCTGCCCCGCTACGAAGTCGTGCGGGTAGCCCCCGTTCGGCCACGAGGCATCCTTGTCGTGGATGTCGAGCCGAATCTCCTGACCGGTCTTCCACCAACCATCCGTCCACTGGAAGACGAAGCCGCCAATGGCGTTGCCCACGCCGCCGTTGCCATGCGCGTTGCGGTAGATGTCCTTCCACTGCTTGAGCAGGTAGCCGGCCTGCGCAACGTCGTCCTCGCGCCCCTCTTTGGCGTCGAAGGCGTCGGCACCAAACTCCGAGTAGAGCAGCGGCTTGCCGGTCGCCTCAAAGACCTTGCGGTAGATGTCGCCGCCGCTCTCGCCGCGGTAGACGTTGGTGCCGAAGATATCGAAGGCGGGGCAGACCGTCTTGATGATGTCGAGGTACTGGATGTCGCCGTTCGTCAGCGAGACCGGGTGCTCCCCATCGAGCCGATGCACCAGCTCCGCCGCCTCGTTCATGAGCGTGTAGAGGTGGACCGCGCGCGGGTCGCTCCCCTCCACGGGCAGCGCCTCAATCTCGAACGAGGTCCAGCTCAGCCCGTAGTTGCTCTCATTGCCCAGCATCCAGAGCAGAACGCCGCGGCGGCCTGTGTAGCGCTTCACCGAGGCCTCGAGGTCGTCGAGCAGCGCCTTGCGATGCACCGGATTCGCGTAGTCGATGTTGGCGGTCCAGACGCCGTCGATGGCGTGGCCGTAGCGCCCCATCAGGTTGTTCACCGCGGTGTAGATGCCGTAGTGGTCGTAGATCCACTCCACCCAGCGGGGCGGGATGCTGTCGTATTGCCGGATGGTGTTGACCCCCATCGCCTTCAGCAGCGACATGTCGGTCGCCAGCGCCTCCTCAATGAAGGCGTCCGGCTTGCCCCAGAAGTCGTAGGAGTAGTTTTCGCCGATGGGCTGGTAGTCCCAGTTCATGCCAAAAACCATCATCGGCTTGCCGGCCACCACGAGCTGCATCCCCTGCTCGTCGGCCACCACCTTCACCGGCTCTGCCGCGGCGCTCCGCGCCACCAAAAACAGCGCCAGCGCAGCCATCCACGCGGTCCAGCGCCTCACGGTGCCACCTCGCCCGCAACCGCCTTGGCGATGATGTCGCGGTAGAGATGGGCGCTCTGCTTCGGAATGCGCTCCTGCGTCTCGTAGTCCACCCAGATGAGCCCGAACCGCTTCTCGTAGCCGAAGGCCCACTCGAAGTTGTCGAGCAGCGACCAGGCGAAGTAGCCGTCCACGGGCACGCCCGCATCACGCGCCCGACCCACCGCCGCAATGTGACCGCGGAAGTAGGCCTGACGCTCCACATCGTCGATGACGCCCGCGCCATCCGGCGCTGTGCCATAGGCCGCGCCGTTCTCGGTGATGAGGATGGACTTCGGCCCGTATTCATCGCGGAGGTCGATGAGCAGCTTCTCGAGCGCCTCGGGCACAACCTCCCAGCCCATCTCCGTCGCAACACCCGTCGACTGCACCACCGCCGGCAGGTTCCCCTCTGCCTTGTCATCGCGGATGATCGCCCGGCTGTAGTAGTTGATGCCGAGGAAGTCGGTCGGGACCGCCATGGCCTCCATGTCGCCAGGCTCTACAAATGGCAGCGGCCCCTCCGGCAGCGCACCTTCGCGCTGGTAGTCGGCAACCTTGTCGGCCGGGTAGCCGCGACCGAAGATGGGGTCGAGGTACCAGCGGTTGAAGAAGCCGTCGAACCACCGCGTGGCCTCCAGATCCGCCGCGCTCTGCGACGCGGGATGTGCCGGGCAGAGGTTGAGCACGATGCCAACGATGGCTCCCGGGCTGTTGGCACGAATCACCGGCACCGCAAGCCCGTGCGACACCATCACATGATGGGCCACCCGCAGCGACACCCCGATGTTCTTCTCGCCAGGCGCCTGCTCACCCGTGCCGTGGCCCAGGTGGGCAATGCACCAGGGTTCGTTGTGGGTCACCCAGTACTTCACCCGATCGCCCAGCCGCTTCGCCACCACCTCCGCGTAGGCCACGAAGGCCTCCACCGTCGAACGGACCCGCCAGCCGCCCTCATCCTCCAGCGCCTGCGGCAAATCCCAGTGGTAGAGCGTGACCATCGGCTCGATGCCGCGCGCAATGAGCCCGTCCACGAGCCGGCTGTAGAAAGCCAACCCTGCCTCGTTCACCGCGCCCCGCCCTGTCGGCATCACCCGCGGCCAGGCAATCGAGAAGCGGTAGCTCTTCACCCCCATCCAGGCGAGTAGGTCGAGGTCCTTCTCCCACAGGTGGTAGTGGTCGCAGGCGATGTCGCCATGCGTGCCGTCGGCAATCTTGCCGGGCGTCGCGCAGAAGGTCTCCCAGATGGAGGGGCCCCGCCCGTCGGTCGTCGTCGCCCCCTCAATCTGGAACGAAGAGGTGGCGGCGCCCCAAAGAAAGCTGCTCGGGAACTGGGTCATGGTTCGGTGCTGGTGGGTGGTGAGGTAACAAGATGGCAGGCAACGCGGTGGCCGAGCCCGATGAGCGCGGTCTCTGGCGCCTGGGCGCAGGCCGCGACAGCGTGTGGGCAGCGGGGCGCGAAGGGGCAGCCGGTCACGGCGGGCGGGCGACCGCCGCCGGCTGCAGCAGGCGTCGAGAGGAACCGGCCGTCGCCATGCGGCAGCGCCGCGAGCAGCGACTGGGTGTAGGGGTGGCGCGGATGCCGGAGCACCTCGTCGGCCGGCCCCGTCTCCACAATGTGGCCCGCGTAGAGCACCGCGATCCGGTCCGCCAGCGCACGCGCCGCCGTAAGATCATGCGTGATGAGCAGCACGCCCCGCCCGCGCTCGCGGCGCAGCCGACCGAGCAGCTCCAAGACCCCCTGCCGCGTCGCCACATCGAGCATCGAGGTCGGCTCGTCCGCCAGCAGCAGCT
The DNA here is from genome assembly GCA_903873545.1 of uncultured delta proteobacterium. Lineage (GTDB taxonomy): Bacteria > Myxococcota_A > Bradymonadia > REDH01 > REDH01 > CAIWGR01. The sequence goes on along the minus strand of CAIQPA010000491.1, from coordinate 3,236 downwards.
GCGGCTCCACCGCCAGCGCCCGGGCGATGGCAACCCGCTGCCGCTCACCGCCGGAGAGCTCATGAGGGAACTTCTCCGCCACCTGCGCACCCGGCGCCAGCCCTACCTCTTCGAGCAGCGCCGCAACCCGCGCCCGCACCTCGCCCCGCTTCGCTCTGCCATGCAGCAGCAGCGACCGCGCGATCGGATAGCCCACCCGATGCGCGGGATTGAGCGACCCGAACGGGTCCTGAAAAATCATCTGTACCTGCGCCCGCGCCGCTCGGCGCTCCTGCACCGTCGCTGCCTGCAACAGGTCGCGACCATCCATCATCACCTCGCCGCCCTCCGACGGCTCGACCAAGCTGATGATGCGCGCAACCGTGCTCTTGCCGCTCCCCGACTCGCCCACCAGCGCCAGCACCTCGCCGCGCGCCACGCTGAAGCTCACCCCATACAGCACCGGCTTGTGCTTGCGGCTCCAGCCGCCGCCCGTAGCGAACGACTTCGTCAGCTCCCGTACCTCCAGCATCGGTGACTGCCTCATGCCTCCACCTCCGCCGCCTGCACGGCCTCAACGCCATGCATCAGCTGTGCCGTGTAGGCCTGCACCGAACCGCCGCGCAGCTCCGCAGCCGTGCCCACATCGAGCACCCTTCCGCGCTGCAGCACCGCCACCCGGTCGGCCACCTCGAGCAGCAGCGGCATGTCGTGCGTGATGAAGAGCACGCCAAAGCCACGCGCGAGCCGCAGCGCATTCACCCGCTGCAGAATCTCCTTCTGCACCACCACATCGAGCGCCGTCGTAGGCTCGTCCAGAATCAGCAGTTCGGGCTCCAGCGACAGCGCCATCGCCAGCACCACCCGCTGCCGCATCCCGCCCGAGAGCTGGTGCGGGAAGGAGCGTGCATGGCTCGCCTCGATGCCGACCATCGCCAGCAGCTCCGCCACCTTGGCATCGCCCTCCGCCGCGCTGCCCCAGCCCTCCGCCCGGTGCGCGGCGATGCCATCGAGCAGCTGCTCCCGCACCGTCAGCACCGGATTCAGCGCATTCATCGCGCTCTGAAAGCACATGCTCACCCGCGCCCAGCGGAAGGCCCGAAGCCCCGGCTCGTCGAGGTCCAGCACCTCGGTCGCACCTACCCGGATGCTCCCGCGCGCCACCCGCGCAGACTCCGACAGCAGCCCCAAAATCGCCAGGCCGATCGTCGACTTGCCGCTCCCCGACTCGCCCGCAAGACCCACAATCTCGCCCCGCGCGACCGTCAGCGAAACGCCGTCCACCGCGCGGAAGCTGCCATCACCGCTCGGGTACTCCACCACCAGGTCGGTCACCGCCAGCGCCAGGTCGGACGCCGCCGAGACCTCGGGCCGCACCCGCTCCTGCGCCACCGCGAAACGGTTCACCCGGAGCCGCGGGTTGTTGAACTCATCGATGCCGAAGTTCACAAAGGTCAGCCCGAAGCCAACCAGCGCCACACCCAGTCCGGTCGGCACGAAAATCCACCAGCTCCCCGTCATGAGCGCCGAGTCGTTTGCCGCCCAGTAGAGGTTGGTGCCCCAGGTCACCGCCCCCACGTCGCCAAGGCCGAGGAACTCCAGCCCCACCTGCGCCCCCACCGCGTAGATGGTCGCGCCGATGAAGGCCGCGGCCACCAGCGAGATCATGTTCGGCAGCATCTCCCGCACGATGATGCGCCAGTGGCTCTCGCCCGACACAATCGCCGCCAGCACAAAGTCACGCTGCCGCAACGAGATGGCCTGGCTCCGGAAGACCCGCGCATTCCACGACCAGCCCGCAAAGGCCAGCACAGCCGTCAGGCTGAGCGGCCCGGGCGGCAGATAGGTTGCCAGCACAATCGCCAGCGGCAGCCCCGGCAGCACCAGGAAGACATTCGTCAGCAGCGACAGCAGGTCGTCCACCCGACCACCGAAGTAGCCGCCCGCCAGCCCCACCAGCGCGCCCACCACCGTCACCAGCAGCCCCACCGAGACACCGACCAGCAGCGTCGTCCGTGACCCCGCCACGAACTGCGCCAGCACATCCTGCCCCTGCCCCGTGGTCCCCAGCCAGTGGGCCCCGTCCGGTGGCAGATGGGGCCGCGCGACGAAGGCCGTCGGGTCGCCCACCAGCAGCGGACCGACCAGCGCCAACAAGACAAACAGCCCCACCAGCGCCAGCCCGAGCCGCGCCTTCCGGTTCCGCATCAGCGACGAGAAGAGGTCACTCATTGCGCCTCGTTCGCGGATCCAGCCGCAGGTAAATCAGGTCCACCACCCAGTTCGCAGCCAGCACCGACAGCGTGATGATGAGAAACAGCCCCTGCATCAGCGGGTAGTCCTGGTTCCGCACCGCAACCACCATCAGGTAGCCGAGCCCGGGATAGGAGAAGACAATCTCGGTCAGCAGCGAACCCGACAGCACAAAGCCCAGCGCCATGCCAAAGCCCGTCACGCTGGGCAGCAGCGCGTTGCGCGCAGCATACCGGACCAGAATCCGCGACGGCGTCAGCCCCTTTGCCCGCGCCAGCGTCATGAAGTCCTGCCCCATCACACCAATCATCGTGTTGCGCATGCTCAGCATCCAGCCGCCCACGCTCGCCACCACCACCGTCATGGCCGGAAGCGCGGCGTGATAGGCCACGTTGCTCACAAAGGCCCAGCTGAAGCCCGGCGCGATGTCGGGCCCATGCGCATGCCGCAGCGGGAACCAGCCCAGGCGGAAGCCGAAGACATCCAGCACCAGCATCGCCAGCCAGAAGAAGGGAAAGGCCCCCATCAGCGCCAAGAGCGGCGGCAGCACCGAGTCGAGCCAGCCGTTCCGCCGCCACGCCGCCAGCGCCCCAAGCGCCGTGCCGAGACAGAAGGCCACCACCAGGCTCCCGCCCGCCAGCAGCATCGTCCAGAGCAGCCCGGTCCCAAAGACCTCCGTCACCGGCGCGGGGAAGTAGGCAATCGAGATGCCCAGGTCGCCCCGCACCAGGTGCGACAGGTAGGAGCCGAACTGCTCCCAGAGCGAGCCACCCGTGAAGCCGAAGGCAGCCCGCAACGACTCCATCGCCTCAGGCTGCAGCCGCCCCTGAAACCGGGCAAACATCGTCGACGCAGGGTCGCCTGGCATGAGCCGCGGAATCAAAAAGTTCAGCACCACCGCCACGCAGGCCGCGAGCAGGTAGAATCCGAGCCGTCGGAGCGCATACCTCATGGCGCCTCCACCGGCTGAAGCTCCGTCAGCACCAAGAGCGAGGCACCGCCCG